>NZ_JAYKBU010000004.1:0-148054 GCF_035282625.1 Capnocytophaga sp. G2
GGGCGTTTGTTTTTGACAAATCTATCAGAAGTAACAGGGAAACGTTGGAATGCTTTTGAATTTAAAAATAGAAAACTAAAATTAGGAGATGGAAATTATCCTAATAAAACATTGAAACATTTAGCGCATTTATTAAAAGGACAAAGTATTACTTCAAATGAAATAGAAAAAGGTGATTATCCTGTAATAGCAGGAGGACAAATAAGTCCTTATACTCATAATCGGTATAATTTTAAAGGAAATGTTATTACTATAAGTGCTTCAGGTGCTTATTCAGGATATGTTTGGTATCATAATTATCCTATTTTTGCTTCAGATTGTACAGTCGTTTTTTCAAAAGAAGAATCAGAGATAACAACTTTATATTTATCTGAAATATTGAAACTAAAACAAAAGGAAATTTACAATTTGCAACAAGGAGCTGGACAACCTCACGTGTATGTAAGAGATTTGGAAAAGATAAATATCCCTATTCCTCCTCTGCAAAAACAAAAAGAGATTACTAATAAAATTACAGCTATTAGAGAAGAGGCTAAACAATTGCAAATAGAAGCTATTAATACATTAGAAACAGCAAAAAGGAATATTGAACAAATGATATTAGGCGACTAATTTCCTAATATCATTTGCTCTACAGCTTGTTTGGCTTTCTCTAAAGTTTCTTTTCCTTGTTGCATTAATACATTAGCTTTACTGCGTATTTGTGAGATATGGGTAGCCATTTCATTCTGTTTTTCTAAGGGAGGTAAAGGTATTTTTATATTTTCTATATCTTTAGGGTAAATATGTGATGTTTGTCCTGTTTTTTCTCGATTAATTAATATTTTATAGCATTTAGTATTTAGCAATGGAAACAGATAGTTTGATAATAACTTTTCTTTATTTACTCTAATACATAATAGTTCCCCAACAAAAGAAGTAGAATATTCAGGAGTTTCTTCTAAATATTTTATATGTTTTCCAACATATTCAGCTTGATGAGCTGCTGAAAGAATAAAAATATCCCCTTTTAGTATACTAAAAGGTTGTTTGTTTGTTGTAAAAGCTACTTTTTCAATATCAATCTTGTAATCTGTATAACTACTTACTTTAATTATAGGATAAACTGTGTTATCCTTAGAATATTCAGAACTTGAAGGAGTCTTACCCGAGAAAACATTTATACAATTATGATTAATCGTATCTATTGGGTATTTACCTTTCTCTACTTTAGTTATTATTTTCTTATAATATATAGAATAATAATCAGGGTCAATTCTTTCTCCAGTTACTTCTGATAGATTTGTCAAAAACAAACGCCCTTCATTGTTTTATTATTTTTGATTATATTTATTAGTTTAATCAAATTTACTTATACAATGATTTATGGATATATTCGGGTGAGTTCCGATAAACAAACCGTAGAAAACCAACGTTTTGAAATTAGCAATTTCTGTGAAAAGAATAACCTGACTACAGGTACTTGGGTAGAAGAAACTATTTCTGGTATGACAAGAGTAGACAATAGAAAACTCGGTAAGCTCCTCAAGCGTATGAAAAAGGGTGATATCCTTATCTGTTCGGAGCTATCCCGTTTAGGACGTAACCTCTTAATGATTATGGGAGTGCTCAATGAGTGTATGAACCGTGATATTCAGGTGTGGACAATCAAGGATAACTACCGCTTAGGGAGCGATATCAATAGCAAGGTACTTGCCTTTGCCTTTGGACTATCTGCCGAGATTGAGCGCAACCTTATTAGTCAGCGTACTAAGGAGGCCTTAGCGCGTAAAAAAGCAGAAGGTGTAGTATTAGGGCGTCCCAAGGGAAGTAAGTCGGCTAAAACCAAACTCACAGGACAAGAAAAACGCATCAAGGAGCTGCTGGACAAGCGAGTGTCCTACTCCGCTATTGGGCGTATCCTTGGCGTACACCGCCTTACCGTCAGCAGCTTTGTAAAGGAAAAACTTTAAAAAGCGAAAAGTGAATAGTTAAGCATTTTTCACTATTCACTTTTCGCCATTCACTAAATTAGGCTAATATCTGTGTGGCACGTACGGTATTCACGCGTCCTTGGTAGCTTATAGGCATAGCACTTAAACTAATAACAATATCACCTACCTTCACATGTCCTTCACGAGTGGCTATACGGTTAATATCCTCAATAGTCTCATCGGTGGATACGTAACGATCGTAGTAGTAAGTAGTTACTCCCCATAGTAGACTTAATTTGCTAAGTAAGCGTTTATTAGAAGTAAATACTAAAATATGAGCATTAGGTCGCAAGGCAGATACCTGAAAAGCAGTATAACCACTCCCTGTTAAGGTAGAGATAACTTTAGCATCCATCTCATCAGCAAGTTTAGCAGCACTCAAACAGATAGATTGTGTAACAAAGCGCTCGTTACCTTCACGTATAGGAGAGATTCGAGGTACCTTGATAAACTCAGAATTTTCTACACTGTTGATAATATCAGACATCTTTTCAATGACCTGTACAGGATATTTCCCTGTAGAAGTCTCAGCCGAAAGCATCACAGCATCAGCACCATCTATAATAGAATTTGCTACATCATTTACCTCAGCACGAGTAGGAGTCAGGCTTTCTATCATGGTTTCCATCATTTGGGTAGCGATGATCACAGGAATACGAGCCTCTTTAGCTTTTCGAAC
This sequence comes from Capnocytophaga sp. G2, assembly GCF_035282625.1. Classification (NCBI taxonomy): domain Bacteria; kingdom Pseudomonadati; phylum Bacteroidota; class Flavobacteriia; order Flavobacteriales; family Flavobacteriaceae; genus Capnocytophaga; species Capnocytophaga sp. G2. The sequence continues at coordinate 2,653 of NZ_JAYKBU010000004.1, forward strand.
CAATTCCTTTTGACGTAGAGGCACCTCTTGTGCAGGAGTTTCTACTGCCAAATCTCCACGTGCTACCATTAGCCCTTGACAGTTAGCTATAATCTCATCAATATTGGCTAAGGCTTCTGGTTTTTCTATTTTGGCTATGATGGGAATATTCTCAGTAGTATGTTCTTTGATAAGCATCTTTAAGTCCTCTATATCCTTAGCATGACGCACAAAGGAAAGCGCAATCCAATCCACCTCTTGTTCTATGGCAAAGATAGCATCCTTGATATCCTTTTCAGTAAGGGCAGGCAGGGAAATGTTAGTATTAGGCAAGTTCACCCCTTTTTTGGATTTAAGTACGCCTCCTTGTAATACTTTAGCCACTACGGTATCTTTTTCATTGGTGGAAAGCACCTCAAAGATGAGTTTTCCGTCATCCAAAAGTACACGTTCACCTGCTTTCACATCGCAAGGGAATTGGGTATAGTTCATATAAGCACGCTCTTTATTCCCTACGAAAGGCTCGCCAGTAATGAAAGATATCTGATCACCTTTCTCTACCACTACTCCTTCTTCCATTACTCCTACACGGAGCTTGGGACCTTGTAAGTCGCCTAAGAGGGCTACATGGGTATTGAGTTCCTCTTCTATAGCACGTACTTGTTGTATGCGTTGTTTTACCTCCTCATAATTAGCATGAGAGAAATTAATACGAAATACATTAACTCCTGCTAATATCATCTGTTTCAAAATTTCAGGGCTATCGGTAGCAGGTCCTAAGGTAGCTACTATTTTAGTTTTTTTTCGTCCTATCATACTATATAAATTTTTAAAATATTAATTTTGCTTTAATTTCATTGAGTTTTTTTTGTTCCTTCTGAGATATTTTCTCCTCTGGAAAAAGTAATATCTCATAGATAAAATCTATCCATCGCGCCCTTTTGAATAGAGAAAGGTAATCCGTTTGATGGTCACTGGATTTAATTCGTAGAAAATAGTCTACTTTGGGCAATTCTCTAATAAGTACTTGTAGCTGTTCCATTTGTGAGAATAATCCCATCTGTACCGTTTGATATACTTTATTTCCAATAAGGTACCATTGTTCTTCTTCTCTTTGATAGATAAACAAAGGGAATAAACTTCTTGATACTTTATCATTTAGCTCTTCAGGAGCACGAGAAAAGCAGATATCCAACTCCTTATTAAGCCAATAGACAAATTTGCAGGGAGCTAATGAACTGTGAATAGCCATAAAACACTCATCTTCTCCATATTGATCAAAATCCCATTCTAACACCAATCCCATGACTAACAGTATTATTAATCCTTCACTTCTTCATGCACTTCTTCATGTAAAGAACAAGGCAAATATACCAATTCCACTCCAGCTTTGGCTAAAAAGTCCAACCCACTGGTATCTTTATAAGCTTCTTTATATACCACTCGTATGATCCCTGCTTGGTGTATTAGTTTACTACATTCTTTACAGGGTGACATAGTAATATAGAGAGTTGCTCCTGCACAGGATTGAGTAGAAGCAGCTACCTTAAGTATAGCATTTGCCTCAGCATGTAATACGTACCAAAGGGTTTGCCCTTGTTCATCTTCACAACAATTATCAAAGCCTGTAGGGGTCCCATTGTAACCATCAGAGATAATCATACGGTCTTTAACAATAATAGCTCCCACTTGTTTGCGTTGACTATAAGAGAGCTTTGCCCATTCCTGTGCCATACGCATATAGGCACGGTCATATCGTTCTTGCTTTTCCATAATTCGCGGCAAAGGTACTACTTTTTAAATAATATCTCTATTTTATTAAGTTTTTTTATTTATTCTAACGTATAGGCATAATCTCAGCTACTAACTTAGGATACATCTTTTGTAATTCTTCTCCGCTTTTAGGTTCTCTTTCCATGGAGAACTCCCCAAAATCATAATTCAATTCAGGCCACTTCTCATATACAGTATCTCGAATAATATCCTCATCACTATCAGGACGTGCTTCTATATTAGCCTCATCTGCTACATAAAGAAGATCTTCCCCCCAAGTATCACCTATATCAAAATGGTATTTACCAGAGACAAAGGACTCTATATCCTTGGTAATATCCTCATAAAACTCTTTGCCCTTGAGTAAAAGCCAACAACGAAAATAGAGAAAACCATCATCTGAAATAAAACCATCAAAGCTGTAAGTATCCCCCTCTTTCTCATATTCATTTCCAAGAATGATATAAAGTTCGGCAATAGGAGCTGTATAAAGGGAAATAAGTTTCTGTTGCAAAGTTTTTTGAAAGGAAATAAGCCTTTCTTCACTATATTTGGAAAGAAAGAGGGTGAGTTTTTCTATATGTTCTTCCAAATTATATGCTTTCCAGTCCTTTTTATTGTATTTATAACTTTTTTCTATGGCTTCCCAAAAGAAAAAATCGGCTTTTTCTTCTTCAGAATATTCCCTTTTTTCAGGAGCGGCTTCACCCTTCCCAAGTTCAGTATAGCCTTTTTTAAGCTTTTGAAGAATTAATTTTTCACTTTCTTTAGTGCATTCCTCAGCTGTAGGAAATTCCTTTACAGCTTCTCGTCCTGCAGTACCTGTTTTTCCATAAACGACCATTTGGGTAGTACCTTCAAAGTCAATATCCCAAAACTTATCGGATTTCGCATCTTGATAGACAAACCTTCTTTTCATATGCTTTTGATTTATAATATTCTACTGACAATTCCAATTTCTTTAGCCAACTTAATATGAGCTAAGTGATGCTTTCCATGCCAAACACTCTTAACTATTTCTTGCTTAATGGACACTGTTTGACCGCTTTGAGGATTCCGGTAGGTCTTTTCAAAATCTTGAGGTGAAAGACTTTTCAATAGGTTATACCAGCGCCAGTGCACTCCATTGATTATATACAATGAGGATGCTATATAAAAATCTCTTGCCTCAGAAATTGTTGCCCACAGGGTTTCCTCATAGAGTTTTACAATGGGATTTTCTTCCGTCAAGGCAAGCTTACAACGAATAAAGCTATTCATATTCACATCTGCTAAATGGTGAACTATCTGTGCTATTGTCCAACCATCTTCCCTATAAGTAAGATTAAGTATATTAGGAGGACACTCGGCTACTGCTTCCTCTAACAAATAAGGAAACTGCCACAATTCCTTTATATAAGTAGTTATTTGCTCTTGAGTTATCATCTGTGGCATTTCAAAAACACCTATAGGGTATTTATTTTTATCCATAACTAATAAAAAACTCAACTATTAACAACAGGCAAATATACAAAAAAACAATTTAATTATTAAAAAATCTCCTTCTTTTTTGAGTTTTCTCTCTACAGTCCAAAAAGATATAGTATATTTGCACATCAAAAACAAATTAAATCTTAAAGAATGGAAATCAAAGATTTACTTTCTATAGCGCATACCTTCGGGAATCCTGTATATGTGTATAATGCTGATAAGATTACCTCTCAATATAAACGTCTCACAAAGGCTTTTGATCATATACCAAGCCTTAGGATTAATTATGCAATGAAAGCGCTGTCCAATGTCTCCATTCTCAAGCTTATGCGAAAGTTGGGAGCAGGATTAGATACCGTCTCTATACAAGAGGTCAAACTAGGACTTCATGCAGGTTTTACTCCAGAACAAATCATTTTTACTCCAAATGGAGTCTCTATAGAGGAAATCGAGGAAGCAGCTTCCTTGGGGGTGCAACTGAATATTGACAATCTTTCTATCTTGGAACAATTCGGTAGCAAACATCCTAATATCCCCGTGTGTATACGTATTAACCCTCATGTGATGGCAGGAGGCAATTCTAAAATATCTGTAGGACACATTGATAGTAAGTTTGGTATCAGCATTCACCAAATACCTCATATTCTGCGCATTGTGGAAAATACCAAAATGCACATCAATGGGATTCATATGCACACAGGCAGTGATATCTTGGATATAGATGTCTTCCTCTACGCTGCCGAAATTCTTTTTGACACAGCAAAGTATTTTAGAGAACTACAATTTATTGATTTTGGTAGTGGCTTCAAGATACCTTACAAGGAAGGAGATGTACAAACTAATATAGAGGAATTAGGAGAAAAACTTAGCAATCGTTTCTTAGAGTTTTGTAAGTTGTACGGAAGAAATCTAACCTTAGCCTTCGAACCTGGAAAATTTTTAGTGAGTGAAGCAGGTTTCTTTTTAGTAAAGGTAAATGTAATCAAGCAAACTACTTCCACTGTTTTTGCTGAAATTGACTCAGGATTTAATCATCTGATCCGCCCCATGTTTTATGGAGCTATCCATTTTATAGAGAATCTCTCCAATCCTGAAGGGAAAAAGCGCTTCTACTCCGTGGTAGGATATATCTGCGAAACGGACACTTTTGCCTCAAACCGACAAATTGCTGAAATCTCCGAAGGAGATATCCTTTGCTTCAGGAATGCAGGTGCTTACTGCTATACTATGGCAAGCAACTACAATTCACGTCCACGTCCTGCCGAAGTACTTTGGATAGGTGGGCAAGCAAAACTTATCCGCAAAGCAGAAACTTTTGAGGATTTGCTCCATAACCAGATAGAAGTTAAGGTATAAAATACTAAAAAGGCTATCCAAAAAACTCTTTGGACAGCCTCTTTTATAACAGATATCTCTTTAATTAAACGTTTATTTTACTTTTTCTACAATTGCTTTAAAAGCCTCTGGATGATTCATAGCTAAATCGGCAAGAACTTTACGATTAAGTTCTATCTCATTAGCTCTAAGAGCTCCCATAAACTTAGAATAAGACAACCCATAAGGGCGAACTCCGGCATTAATACGTACAATCCACAATGCACGGAAGGTTCTTTTCTTATTACGACGGTCTCTGTAAGCATATACTAACGCTTTTTCAACCGCATTTTTGGCAACTGTCCAAACGTTTTTTCTGCGACCAAAGTATCCTTTGGCTTGCTTCATTATTTTTTTTCTACGCGCTCTTCGCGCAACTGCATTTACTGATCTTGGCATAAATTTCTATTTTTTTTGTAGTAGGCGACTTTACGTTCTTTTTGAGCCATACTCCAAGGTGAGACAATTAATTTACCTAAAACAATTATTATTTTAATCCTAATTGTTTTCTTACGCTAGCTTCATCATTAGTATGAACTAAAGTAGCGTGTGTAAGAGCTAACTTACGTTTTTTAGCTTTTTTAGTCAAGATGTGACTTTTGAAAGCATGCTTTCTTTTGATTTTACCAGAGCCCGTTAATTTAAAACGTTTTTTCGCACTGGATTTAGTTTTAATCTTTGGCATTTTGTTACTTAAAAATTAATGAATGAAATATCTGTTATATTTTCTATTATTTCTTCTTAACAGGAGCAATGAACATAGTCATACGTTTCCCTTCTAATTTAGGCATTTGCTCTACTTTCCCAAACTCCTCTAAATCCACAGCAAGGCGAAGTAAGAGCTCCTGACCCTGATCTTTGTAAACAATAGAACGCCCTTTAAAGAATACATAAGCCTTCACTTTAGCACCTTCTTTTAGGAATTTTTCTCCATGCTTCTTTTTGAACTCATAATCATGATCATCGGTTTGAGGACCAAAACGTATTTCCTTGATTTCTACTTTAGTAGCTTTGGCTTTTAGTTCCTTAGCACGCTTTTTTTGTTCGTAGAGAAATTTCTTATAATCTACGATTTTACATACAGGAGGTTGAGCATTGGGAGATATCTCTACCAGATCCAACTCCATCTCTTCGGCAAGCCGTAAGGCTTCTCTTGTAGGATATACACCTGTTTCCACGTTATCTCCTACCAAACGCACTTCAGGGACACGAATATCTCTATTTACCCGATGTGAAGCTTTCTCTTCACTTGCGTTCTTACTGTTAGGTACTTTGCTATTAATGGCTTTTCTATTTTAAGTTAAACTTCGTTTGAGAAAGGTCGTATGTTTTTATTAATCTCTTCTTGTATAAGGGTAATAAAATCAGCTATTTTCATAGTACCCAAATCTGCTCCTCCATGTTTACGTACGGAAAGAGTTCCATTCTTTTCTTCCTCTTCTCCCACAATAATCATATAAGGATATTTTTGAGTTTCTGCTTCACGAATTTTCTTTCCTATTGTTTCATTACGATTATCCACATGTGGACGTAGGTCAGCTTCCTGCAGAAGATTAGCCACTTTATATGCATAACCTTCATACTTTTCACTAACAGAAAGAATATTCACCTGTTCAGGTACTAACCACAAGGGCAAGTTCCCTGCTGTATGCTCCAATAAAATCGCTACAAAACGTTCCATGCTACCAAAAGGAGCACGATGAATCATTACAGGACGATGCATTTCATTATCCGCTCCCTTATACCATAAGTCAAAACGTTCTGGTAGATTATAATCCACTTGGATAGTACCCAATTGCCAACTTCTACCTAAAGCATCCTTAACCATAAAATCCAACTTAGGACCATAGAAAGCTGCTTCTCCTATCTCTATTACATAAGTTAAGTTTTTCTCCTTAGCGGCATTAATAATAGCACTTTCTGCTTTTGCCCAATTCTCATCACTCCCAATATACTTGGACAAATTCTCAGGGTCACGCAAGGATACTTGAGCTGTAAAGTTTTCAAAACCAAGAGAACCAAACACATAAAGTACCAAATCAATTACATGCTTGAACTCAGCATCTAATTGCTCTGGAGTACAAAAGATATGAGCATCATCTTGGGTAAAGCAACGTACACGAGTAAGTCCATGCAATTCTCCACTTTGTTCATAGCGATATACAGTACCAAATTCAGCAAAACGCTTAGGTAAATCCTTGTAACTCCATGGGTGTGAATTATATATTTCACAATGATGAGGACAATTCATAGGTTTAAGCAAATATTCTTCCCCTTCATTAGGAGTGGCTATAGGCTGAAAACTATCTTTCCCATACTTTTCCCAGTGTCCAGAAGTTACATATAGATTCTTGTGCCCTATATGTGGTGTTACTACTTGTTCATAGCCTGCTTGTTTTTGTGCCTTACGCAAGAATGCTTCCAATCGTTCCCTAAGAGCAGCTCCTTTAGGCAACCACAAAGGAAGTCCTTGTCCCACTTTATTGGAGAAGGTAAAAAGTTCCAATTCCTTACCTAACTTACGATGGTCACGTTTCTTAGCCTCTTCCAAGAGAGTTAAGTATTCGGTCAAATCTTTTTGTTTAGGAAAGGATATCCCATATACACGAGTAAGTTGAGGATTATTCTCATCTCCACGCCAATAAGCACCAGCTATACTTAATATTTTTACAGCTTTCACAAAGCCTGTATTGGGTATATGACCTCCTCTACAAAGATCGGTGAAAGTACTATGATCACAAAAAGTTATCGTTCCATCTTCTAAAGCTTCAATAAGCTCTGTCTTATATTCGTTTTTCCCTTTGTAATAGGAAAGCGCTTCAGCCTTACTTACAGGGCGCATCTTGAACTCATATTTGCCACGAGCAATCTCAAGCATTTTTGCTTCTATAGCTGGAAAATCCTTGTCCGTAATAGTATTACCATTGAAATCCACATCATAGTAAAATCCATTAGCTATAGCAGGACCTATAGTAAGCTTTATATTGGGAAATAGTTCCTCTAATGCCTGTGCTAATATATGTGCAGAAGAATGCCAGAAAGCTTTTTTCCCTTCGGGATTCTCCCAAGTATATAACACTAAACTTCCGTCCGTTTCAAGAGGGGTAACTGTTTCTATCGTTTTACCATTAAAGCTAGCCGATATTACATTACGTGCAAAAGCATCACTAATATCATGCGCTACTTCAGCTGGAGTTACTCCTTTTCTATATTCTTTGACAGAACCGTCAGGTAGTGTAATTTTTATCATTATTTAATAGTTGTTAAAAACTCGGCAAAAATAAGGTTTTTTTCTCTGCTGACAAAATTTTTTTACAGTTTTTTATTCAAAAACTTTTAGGTAATTTTTTATTTCTGTTTTTGTATGATTTATGAAAATTTATTATTACCTTTGTAGCAAAAAATGAGTAGATATAATGATGAGATTTCCTTAAAGGAAATTATTTCAGAACTCTTTAGCCAATACAATCTCAATTATGGAATTGACAAGATACGAACCCGAGAAGCATGGGTGGAAATTGCAGGAACAGGGATTGTAAAATATACAGACAATGTACGATTACAAGGGGAAAAACTATTCATTACCTTAAACAATGCTGCCCTAAAAGAGAACTTAAGCTTTCGTAAAAGTGAATTGGCACAACTTATCAATGATTATTTACAAAAAGAAGTAGTGAAAGAGATTATATTTTTGTAATATTTATATCTTAGTTTTGTATATATCTAAGTTTTGTATATATCTAAATCATTTTAAGTATGAATTATAATTTTGATGAAATTATTGACCGAAAAGGCACTGATGCTCTAAAATTAGAAGCTCTTTTGCCTCGCTGGGGTCGTGAGGATCTAATCCCTATGTGGATAGCTGATATGGACTTCAGAACACCTCCATTCATTGTAAATGCTGTAAAAAAACGTATCCAATGTGAGGTCTTTGGATATACAGACAAACCTCTTGCTTGGTACCAATCCATTATCAATTGGCAAAAAAGACGTCACCATTTGAATATCACCAAGGAGATGATTTGCTTCGTCCCTGGAGTAGTACCTGCTATTGTTATGGCTATGGAAGCTTTTACTAATGTAGGTGATAATGTGCTTATACAGCCACCTGTATATTACCCTTTTGAAGCAGCTATCCGCAATACCTCTCGTAAAGTGGTTACCAATCCTCTTCTCATAGAGAACGGACAGTATCGCATTAATTTTGAAGATTTTGAGGAAAAAGTTAAAATTTGTAAACTCTTTATTCTATGCAATCCTCACAATCCTGGTGGACGTGTATGGACTCGTGAAGAACTCCAGAAACTGGCTGATATTTGTAGTAAGTATCAAGTACTTATGATTTCAGATGAAATACATGCTGATCTTACCTTACCTTCTCACCAACATACTTCTTTGGCAAGCCTTTCTAAGGAAGTTGCTATGAACTGTGTTACTTTCTCCTCAGCAAGTAAAACTTTTAATATGGCTGGTTTAGCTAGCGCTTACGCTATTATCCCTAATCCTGAAGTTCGGCAAAAATTTCTAGACAAAACTGTAGGGTATATGCTTACCGATGGAAATATCTTTGCTTTCCAAACTACAGTAGCTGCTTATGAAGAAGGAGAAGAATGGTTGAGTCAACTCTTACAGTACATACAAGGAAATATCAATTTCTTACTTCAATATGTGGATAAGTACCTTCCTAAGGTAAAATATCTTATCCCACAAGCATCCTATTTAGTCTTCCTAGATTTTAGAGAACTGGGACTCTCTCAAGAAGAATTAGTATCTTTCTGTACTAACAAGGCTCATTTAGCCCTCGTAGATGGAAGTGTATTTGGAAAAGAAGGAACAGGATTTATGCGAATTAATTTAGCATCTCCTCGTTCAGTAATTGAAAAAGCACTCAACCAACTCAAAGAAGCTTTTTCTAATAATTAGTAAAACTAAATGATTAATGGTTAATTCATTGATAATTAACCATTAATCATTATTCTATACCTCTGCTATTAAGCCACTTTTTATAAGCATCACGATTTTTATTATGTTCCATAAGAGTTCTGGCAAACTTATGGTATCCTATCCTTGCCGTATCAGCTACAAAGAATATATAATCATGTTTCTGAGGAGAAAGTACCGCATCAATAGAAGAAATATCAGGCATACAGATAGGAGCCGGTGGTAATCCCGTATTCAAATAAGTATTATAAGGAGATACAGTAGATAAATCCTTAATATGCACTCTCTTTATAATAGTATCATATTTTCCAGTGCTTTCCTTTATGGCATAGATTACAGTAGGATCTGCTTGAAGCAACATCTTTTCATTCAATCTATTAAGATATACACCTGCTATCATGGGTCTTTCCTCCACTTTATAGGTTTCTTTCTGTACAATAGAGGCGAGAATTGTTACCTGTTGTGGTGTTAATCCTATAGCAGCAGCCTTTTCTCTCCTTTTATCATTCCAAAAATCTTTATATTCCTTCTCCATTCTTTGAGCAAATCCTTTGGCTGAAGTATTCCAATAGAAACTATATGTATTGGGAATAAATAACCCCAACACATTGAGTGAATCCATCTGATTTCTATATAGGAAATCAGGATCTAAAAAAGCATTCATAAGGGAAGTGCTATCTGCTTCTATTTCTTTGGCGATTCTTCCAGCAAGATTTTGCAAACGCTCTTGATTATTAAAAGAAACTTTCACAGGCTCACTTAAATTTCTGAGCATACGAACCATCTCTAAGTTATTCATTCCCCTACGAATTACATAACGTCCTGCTCTTACATGTTCTGTATATTTGAGGTACTTTGCCACCCAAAAAAAAGTACTCTTATTGGATAACATAGGATAAAGTTCATTTAAGATGAACCTATAATCACTTCCCGTAGGAATATACAATATCTGTTTTTTACTTTGAAAAGAAGTGTTAGGATAAAATAGGACATAACAAATAGCTCCCCCTCCTATAAAAATAATTAATAGAAAGAGAATACTTATTATTTTTAAAGTTTTCTTTATCATTATACCAGTATAAAAATTTAAATCTTAAATATTTACTTTATTTGTTTTGTAAAAGATAACTGTAACATCGGTACAAGCAGTAAAAAAGGTTTTTGATCGGGAGAATATACAGATTTATTATTGAATATTCCAGAGAAAGCAAGCGACCATCTTCCTTATTATATTATCGTATGGTGTACAACACTCATAGGGATCTACTCTTAAATATGTTTCCAAGTAAAAGATTCTGAATTATTTCCAAAATTAGCTCCTATTGATATCATTCCTGCCAATAACCATTGAGGAGGAACTCCCCATGGGATTCCTGTATATATTAGGGTATCTCTTTGTTGAGAATATATATTTATCGTATAAAATAGAATGAAAAGGACACTTACTATTTTTACCTTTTTATTTTTTATTACTTCATTATATTCGAAAACAAACATTTATAAAATAATTATCTCCTATATATAATTCAATATAATAGAATATTTTCCATTATTTAACTACAGTATCCTCAATACCCATTTTTATCACAAAAATATTAAGATGATAACAATAATGGGAAAGGAAATATTTTACCCATTATACTACAATTATACTCTTTATTAAGGGGACAAATGTACAAAAAAACTTATACTCACACAAAGGAAAAGATTTCTATTTAGTGAAAACCTCTACTTCACACCCACTTAGGAATTATATTTCTTATTAAAATATAATATATTCCCAATATAAGAAAATAATTCTCTTACGATTCTTGCTCAATAAACTTTAATTAACTAACTTTGCTCCTGCTTGAGAAAACTATATAAAAAATAAACACCTACAAGACATGGAACAATATTCAATCTCCTTTGATGAATTTATAGGGATTCTTTTTAACCATAAAAAAGTGGAAATTTCTCATAAAACAGAAAAAATCATAATAGACAGTTATAATTTCCTGAAAGATTTTTCTAAAAATAAAGTTATTTATGGAGTAAATACAGGTTTTGGACCTATGGCTCAATATAGAATTGAAGAAAAAGATCAATTAGCCTTACAATACAATATCATCCATAGTCATTCTTCTGGAATGGGAACATATTTTTCTCCCGAGATAGTAAGATCAGCTATTCTATGCAGATTAAATACACTATCGTTAGGAAAATCAGGTGTCCATATCTCCCTTATCCATCTTATGAAGGAACTTATTAATAGAGATATTACTCCTTTAATATTTCAGCATGGAAGTGTAGGAGCTAGTGGTGATTTAGTCCAATTAGCTCACTTAGCCTTAGTACTTATTGGAGAGGGAGAGGTTTTCTATAAAGGAAAAAGACGTTCCACAAAAGAGGTTTTCAAAGAGGAAGGACTTAAACCTCTGCAAATTCACTTACGTGAAGGCATTGCTCTGATGAATGGTACCTCCGTCATGACAGGAATTGCTGTTATTAATGTCCATTATGCTTCTCTTCTTTTGGAATGGTCTATTAAACTCTCCATTGCTATAAATGAACTGGTTCAAACCTATGATGATCATTTTTCAAAAGAACTCAATGCTGCTAAAAAACATCACGGACAGCAAGTTATTGCCCTGAAAATGCGTAATTACCTCTCTGATAGCCTTCTCACCAGAAAACGATCTGAACATCTTTATACAGGAGAACATAAGGAATCTGTATTCAAGGATAAAGTTCAAGAATATTATTCCTTGCGCTGTCTCCCTCAAATATTAGGAGCAATCTATGATACTATTTGTTCCGCTAAGGAAGTTGTAACTAATGAATTTAACTCAGCTAGTGATAATCCTATTGTTGATTTAGAAACACAACAAGTATATCATGGAGGAAACTTTCATGGTGATTATATTTCCTTAGAAATGGATAAACTAAAATTAGCTATCACTCGCCTTAGTATGCTTAGTGAAAGACAATTAAATTACCTACTTAATCCTAAAATTAATGAAATTCTTCCTGCTTTTGTTAATGCAGGAAAATTAGGATTTAACTTTGGTATGCAGGGAATACAATTCACAGCTACCTCCACAACTGCTGAAAATCAAACCCTTTCAAATTCCATGTATGTACATAGTATCCCTAACAATAATGATAATCAGGATATTGTAAGTATGGGTACCAATGCAGCCACGATTACGCATAAGGTGATTGAAAATACTTTTGAAGTATTGGCTATAGAAGCCATTACTATAGCACAAGCGATTGATATCTTGGGAAATAAAGAAAAATTTTCAACCACTACCCAAAAGTGGTATCAAGAAATACGTAAAATCATTCCTTTCTTCTCGGAAGATATTACCCCATATCCCTTTTTGGAAAAAGTGAAAACATTTTTAAAGTCTAATTCTTAAGTTTTGTCTATATATTCTATAATGAAAAATTTACTTTTGGCATTTCTCTCAGGAATTCTATTGGCTGTAGCTTGGCCTACTTATGGGTTTTCTCCTTTTATCTTTATAGCTTTTGTTCCATTACTCTTAATGGAATACCAGCTACGTTCTACAGGGAAATCTTGTAAAGGCAAAGTTTTCTTACTTTCCTATCTTAGTTTCTTTATTTGGAACACTATCACAACTTGGTGGATATGGAATTCAACAGAATTAGGGGCTGGATTTGCTATTTTGGTTAATAGCCTTTTGATGTCTTTAGTTTTCCTTCTTTATCATTTAGTCGCTAAAAGGAATACTTTCAAAATTAGTAGTATCTTCTTTATAACAATCTGGATAGCTTTTGAAAAATTTCATCATCATTGGGATTTCTCTTGGCCTTGGCTCACCTTAGGAAATGTATTTTCAGAAAATATCGCCTGGATACAATGGTATGAATATACCGGTATATTTGGAGGAAGTCTTTGGATATTATTAGTAAATATACTGACATTCTATACCCTCCTATCTTTTATAAAAATCAGAGATAAAATTCTACTTTATAGAAGAATTTGTGGAATAGGATTAACTATCATTATACCAATAAGTTGCTCATTGTGGATATATACCTATTACAAAGAGAAAGGAAAACCTGTAGAGATAGTCGTATTGCAACCTAATATAGATCCTTATTCTGAAAAATATACACTTTCCAATAGAGAAACTATAACCCTTTTGCTTAGACTTACTCAAGAAGAAATTAGCAAAAACACTCATTTTATATTCACTCCAGAGACAGTAATATCTCAAGAAGTCAATAACCTAAATGATATTTTTGATAGTAAGGAAACCGATTCTTTCAGATCTTTCTTAAAAAGATATCCCCAATTGAACTGGGTAATAGGTGTTTCTATTTTTCAAGTAATTAATGACAAAGATAAGATTACCCCACAAAGCAATTACAATCCCTACCAAGATTATTGGTTCAATGATTATAATAGTGCATTCCTACTTAATAGTTCTAAGGAAATAAATTTTTATCACAAATCTAAATTGGTAGTAGGAGTAGAAAATATGCCTTTTCAATCCATCCTAAAGCCTATTTTAGGAGATATAATGATAGATTTAGGAGGAACTGTAGCGGTGAAAACTACCCAGAAAATGCCTACCGTTTTTATATCAAAAGAAGGAGAAAAAGTGGCTCCTGTTATTTGCTATGAATCCGTTTATGGAGAATATATAACTAAGTATGTAAAACAAGGAGCTCAATTACTAGGAGTACTTACCAATGATGCTTGGTGGGGAAATACTCAAGGACATAAGCAATTACTCAGTTATACACGTCTCAGAGCAATCGAAACGCGTAAAAGCATTGCTCGGAGTGCTAATACAGGTACTTCAGCATTCATTAACCAACGTGGTAATATCATAAAACAATTGGCATACAAAAAGCAAGGAAGCCTAAGAGAGACTATCCTTGCCAATGACAAAATTACCGTTTATGTTCGTTACGGAGATTATATAGCACGCATCAGTGTTTTTATAGGATTAGGAATTCTACTCACTTCTTTTCTTAAAAAACGAAGCGAAGTATAACCTATAAGAATTTCACATCACCACTCCCTCTTATTTTAGTATCTCTTTTTTGTGGATTCCCACTTATAGTAACATCACCTGAACCTGAAATAGTTGCACTAAGTTCCTGTGAGACAAAAATATCCATATCACCTGAGCCTGATACAGAGAGTGTTGCCTTGTTAGCTTTTAGCTTTTTAGCTTCCAAATCTCCACTACCTACAATATCTGCTTTTAAAGTATCCACATTCCCTTTAAGTTCAATATCGCCACTACCTTCCATAGAAATATTTAATGATTTTGCTCGTAGAGAAAGATCTAAATCTCCACTACCTGACATGTGGCAAGTCAAATCATTCAGTACCAATTCCTTTGAGGAGTCAACATCACCTGAGCCTGACATCGTTAGTTTATTAAAATTCTGATCAACAGGCACATAAACCTTTAATTTTTTTATAGATCTATAAGTGTGACCCGATTTCAATCTCACCACCAAGGTACCTCTTTCTACCTCTGTAAGTACATAGGGTTCTATATTCTCAGAGGTTTCTACAATAAGATGCCCCACTTGCCCGTCTGTTAAAATGACATCTCCACTTCCAGTTATTTTAATCTGAGAGTAAGTAGGCACTTTTCGCTCCTTTGAAATAATTATCCTATTTCCCACAATATCTTGTCCACAACTGACAGAGAAAAAAATTAAAAAAAATAAAAATACAATTACTTTTTTCATGATATATAAATATTTAAGATTTCTTCTATAAAAAATATTACCTTCTCTTTAGTTTTTGATTTTCCTCCTGTAATAAACGAATTTTTTCTAACAGACGATGAATAATTTGCATACTAGGCACATTAATATCAAGATCATAATGCCAATTTACAAAACGTTCAAGAGCAGGTAATTGATCATAATGTACATAAGTAACTCTATCTATCCTCTCTGTTTTTATTAGTCCATTGGACACCAATTCATTGAAAAAAGACGACTTTATTTTATAGAGTCTAATTATCTTTGTTTTTGATATTTTAAGCGGCTGTTCCATTTTCTTGTAATTTTCGTAATTGTTCAAAAAGTTCTTTCTGTTTGTCTGTCAAATTTTTAGGGAGTTCCACACTATATGTAATAAATAAATCTCCAAATGTACCTCCTTTATATACAGGGAAACCTTTCCCCTTTAGACGGACAGTAGTTCCTGGTTGGGTTTCGGACTTTACCTTTAGTTTCACCTTTCCAGAAAGAGTAGCCACTTGTACTTCCCCTCCAAGGATGGCTGTATACATATCAATTGTTACCTTTGTCCTCAGGTCATTTCCTACACGCTCAAAGATAGGATCTGGCAATACCCTAATGGTTATATACAAATCACCATTAGGCCCACCATTTACTCCTTCTCCTCCATAACCTTTAAGTTTTATTTGTTGATTATTTTGAACTCCTGCAGGCAATGTGATTCGAATATTTTTTCCATTAACTGTAAATGTTCTCGGATGGGTAGTTGCAGCTTCTCTAAGAGTTAAAGTGAGTTCTGTTTGCAAATCTTGCCCCTTAAACTTTCCATAAGCTGAGCCATAATTACCTCTGGAAAAACCTGCTTCTTGACCAAATATCTCCTTAAAAAAATCCGAAAAATCACCTGCATTAGTATAGGTAGCTCCTTCAAAACCATCAAAGGGATTTCCTCCTTGTTGTTGGGCTCTTTCAAAAGCTTCACTCTGTTGCCAGTCCTTACCATATTTATCATACTTAGCCCGATTTTTGGGATTCCCTAATACCTCATAAGCTTCATTAATTTGTTTAAATCGTTGCTCTGCTGTTTTATCATTTGGATTCATATCTGGATGATGTATGCGAGCAAGTTGATGGTAAGCCTTTTTTATGTCTTTCGCAGAAGCAGACTTATCTACACCTAATACCTTATAGTAATCAATATATGCCATTTAAGTTTATTATTTTTTATGATGTGACAAATATACTACAATTTATTGAATAAAACTAAATAATTTAGAAACTAATTTTAATATCACTATCTTTAAATACTTCTTATAGAAACTATAGAGACTTCCTATAGAATTATTTTCCTTCTCCTAATTTAAAGTTTATAGCTAGAAAACCTATCTGCGTTTGTGGAGCCTTTTCATCGGAATTAAAACGATAAGTCAATGCTGATTTCTGAGCTGCTTCCAACAGACAAGGAGCATTATTTGTAGTACCTTTTTCTCCTGCCTTAGCCCTAACTACTTTGCCCGTTCTATCCACTTCTATTCGTACAATTACAAAACCCGACTCATTGCACTCTTGTTTCATATTCTTTCCACTTATATATTTACGTCCATTAAGTCCCCATCCCTTTCCTGCTCCTCCCCCTGAACCTTCTCCATTTCCTCCATAAAAGCTATTAGAATAAGGATCTCCTTTCGGATCCCCTTTATAACCTGCAACACCGTCATCTCCTTGATTCCCATTTCCTGTTCCTGTTCTTGGATTTTTTACAGAGGAATTTAATACACTTGATAGAGCATCTGTTGTAGAAGAAGAGGGTCTCTGTTCTGTTTTTTTAGGAGTTGTTTTCTCTGGTTTAGGAGTTTCTCTTTTAGGTTTTTTATTTTCTTTCTTAGGAATTACTACACTTTCTGCATCTGTATCTTGTGTTAGTACTTGTTCAGAAGGTTGTCTCTCAGGTGTATTCTCCACTTCTTGAGGTCTCTCTGTAGGTTGTGAATGAGATACAGCAGGCTCTACAGACTTAGGAGGATTGATTGCTCCCATTCCTTTATTATCTGTTCCAAAAGTAATAGCAATCCCTTCTTCCTCATCAGGAGGGAGCGTATTAGAGGTAGTCATTTTTGCCAATAACAACAATAAAATAACAAGTCCCATAATTATTGAAGTAATGACAAATGATTTTTGCTTATATACTGTATCTAACACCATAATATATCCTATTTAGGGCGAACGGCTAAAATAAGTTTGTATTGATTTTGATTAGCTATATCCATCACTAAAACTGCATTCTCTATAGGAACACTTTCCTCTACACGAAGAATAATTGTCGGATTTTCTACCCCATTTAAAGCTGATTTAAGCTCTGTTTCCATCTCCGATGGAGTTATCACTTTATTATTAATAAAATACTGTAAATCCTTATTAATACTTACAGATACATTCTGTGAACTTGATGATTTTCCATGTGCTTTAGGTAACAACATATCCAATACTTTAGGATTATTGGAAGCAGTAAGCATGAAAAATATCAATAACAGAAATACGATATCTGTCATTGAGGACATACTAAATTCTGGGGATACTTTATTACTTGACTTAATACTCATATCTAAACAGGTTCGTTTAACATATCTAAGAAATCAACTGTAGTAGCTTCAAGCTTTTGAGTTACATTATTAATCCTCATTACCAAATGATTATAAGCCAAATAAGCTACAATTCCAACAATAAGCCCTGCTACAGTAGTAGTCATCGCTGTATAAATACCTCCTGCGAGAATGGTCATATCGGCCTGCCCTCCACTTGTTGCCATTGCATGGAAAGACATCACCATACCTACAACTGTCCCTAAGAAACCTATCATAGGACCTACCCCTGCAAGAGTTGCCAATAGTGATACATTTTTTTCCAATTTGTATACCTCTAAAGAGCCTGCGTTCTCAATAGCTTTACGAATATCATCTATAGGTTTTCCTATTCGTGAAAGACCTTTACTTACCAAACGAGCCACAGGGCTATTATATTGGTAACAAAGGTTCTTAGCAGCGTCTATTCTACCTGAAGAAATATTATCACGAATTACATTCATGAAATTAGTATCTATTCGCTTTGCTGCACCAATAGCAAATGTCCTCTCAAAATAAATATAGAGAGCTGTAGCAAGCATCAAAAACAGAATACCAATAATAATGGTATTAGCCAGTCCTCCATCAAAAATAAGTTGCATAATAGAGAGGCTTTCTTCATTCATTTCTGTTGTAGGTTGAGTTCCTTCTGTTAGTGGATTTGTTTGTAAAAATAACATACTTATAATTTTATCTGTTTTAAATAGCAAAAGTACATCTTTTCTTATAAAGAAAAATTATTTTTAAATATTTTATCATTTTATCCTACAAACTATAATGATATTAACACTTTATAACAATTCTTTTTCTTTAATCATCCTATACAAAAATTTAACTTTTTTTTATCTATGAATACTACTTATTATTTCAGAAAATATTCATACCTTTGCACCGAAATAATAAAGAATATATTTATTCATCGTTTGACAAATTAGTGTAGGTAATTTTTTAGTAAATTGCTTCATGGAAGATAATCTTATAATTGTTTAGTTTTTTCACGAAAGTCCGAGTTACGAAAGTTCTCGGATTTTTTGATTCCTAAACGATATATAAGAATTATATTTTTTAGCCTTTCCCGCCAATACGAAGTTATTAGAGAAGAAAAAACAAAACACCTAATTTAGAAGTAAGTAATCAAAAAAATTATAAACCACAATTTGATCTTTTCAGAAAGAAGCGAAAAAGAATAGAGATTTTATTTTTGCAGTTATGCGACCGATTTATGATAAAACGTAATTATGCTAAATCATTTAGGTGGGCTCAAGTTACTAATATTCATTAAGGTAACTTGCTTCAATTATAGGCTGTTCTCCAGTAATGATATCTAATAAGCTAAAGAGAAATACCTCCAAAAGAAGATGGATATTTTACTAAACAAACTCAAGAAACTGCCAATGAACTA
Source organism: Capnocytophaga sp. G2 (assembly GCF_035282625.1). Classification (NCBI taxonomy): domain Bacteria; kingdom Pseudomonadati; phylum Bacteroidota; class Flavobacteriia; order Flavobacteriales; family Flavobacteriaceae; genus Capnocytophaga; species Capnocytophaga sp. G2. The sequence continues at coordinate 21,940 of NZ_JAYKBU010000004.1, forward strand.
TAATCAGCAAAACGAAATATACCAAAAGTCAAAACGAAATATACATTTTTTGAGTAGAGATACTATAGGACAAAGATAATAAAAAGAGGCCATCCTTTTCCGACAGCCTCTTAAAATTCTTCAATTAATACCCTAATATCTTGAGCATCTCTTCTGCCTTTTGTTGCTCCATAAAAAGTCTAGAGATAATTTCACCATTTTTATTCTTATCAATAAGCACTATCTTAGGCTGAGGTATCAAACAATGCTGTAATCCCCCCACCCCACCAATAGAATCTTGATAGGCTCCTGTATTGAAAAATCCTATATATAAGGGTTTATTTCTATTATACTTAGGTAAATAAATTGCATTCATATTTTGTTCACTATTATAATAATCATCTCCATCACAAGTAAGTCCTCCCAAGAATACCCGTTCATACTCATCATTCCAACGATTAATCGGAAGCAATACAAAGCGCTTATTTATAGCCCATGTATCAGGTAAAGTTGTAATGAAAGATGAATTTATCATATTCCATTTCTCACGGTCATTTTGCTGTTTTTGGTACATAATCTCATAAATAGCTCCGCCTGCTTCTCCTACTGTAAAACTGCCAAATTCTGTAAAAATATTAGGGACAGGTACTTTCTCTTGATCGCAAGCTATCTTTATCTGACGAATTATCTCGTCTACCATATAAGCATAATCATATTCAAATGCTAAAGAAGTTTTTATGGGAAATCCTCCTCCTATATTAAGACTATCTAATTCAGGAGCTACTTTCTTCAACTGAATATACACTTTCAAGCACTTAAGGAGCTCATTCCAATAATAAGCATTATCTTTTATCCCTGTATTAATAAAGAAATGTAACATTTTAAGTGACACCTTCTTGTTATCTTTTAATTCTTTATTATAAAAGGGGACTATATTCTTATATCCAATTCCTAATCGGCTGGTATAAAACTCTGAACGAGGATCTTCCTCTGAAGCTATACGAATCCCTATATTATATTTTCCTTTTATCTTCTGGTCAAAAAGATTTATTTCTTCATAATTATCAATAATAGGTATACATCTATCGTAACCTCTATTAATTAAATCTGCTATTCCATCTATATATGCATCTCTTTTAAAACCATTACAAAGAATATAATTTTCCTTATTTAGAAATCCTTCTTTTATTAAATTATTAATAATATCAATATCAAACGCTGAAGAAGTCTCCATGTGGATGTCATTCTTTAGAGCTTCTACCATTACATGTTTGAAATGAGAACTCTTAGTACAATAACAATAATTATAATCTCCTTTGTACTTGTGTTTTTTAATAGCCTTTTCAAACCAGCGTTTGGCTCGTTGAATATTTTCTGAAATTTTTGGCAGATACATGAACTTCAATGGAGCACCATATTGGCGAACTAGTTCCATTAGGTCAATATTATGGAAGCGAAGTTCATCCCCTTCTAAAGTAAATTCCTCTTGAGGAAAATAGTAAGTTTGATCTATCAGATCTATATATTTATTTTTCATTTTATTTACATATTTATTTTATTGATAAGATAGTTTAGAATAAATAGAAAATAAAATTCAAATTCTTAAAGGAGAATATTTATTATTTGATCTTTGAAGTATATTTTTTGTGTTTAAAATATAGAAAAAGAAAGATTCTCTACCTCCTAAGTAAGGTAAAGAAAATCTTATAGAAAAAGAAATTGAGGGAGGCTCAATAAGTTTTTTCATTGATTATTAATAAATTGTAAAAATAAATTAGTTGAAAAATCAATGGGCAAATATAATACTTTTCTACAAAAATGGAAAATTTTTTTCATAAAAAAAACCCTCCCAAGAGGGAAGGTTTTCAAAGATTTTCCTTTTAAATTATTTTAATTCAAAAGTTACTCTACGTGCCAATTGGCGAGCATTAGGAGCTTTCACATTAACTGTCTTGTCTTCTCCTTTTCCTTCGAAAGAAAGTCTAGATGCATCTATACCTCTATCCACTAACAATTGTTTTATAGCTTCAGCACGCTTGTTAGAAAGTTTTTGGTTATAGTTTTCTCCACCAATTTCATCAGCATATCCTACAATATTCACACTAGATCCTGAATTTTGTTTCAAGTAATTAGCTACGAAATCTGCTGCCCACAAAGAAGATTTTTGTGGTTTTGAAGAATTGAAATCGAAGTATACATTAATATATCCTTTTTCAATAAGATCACGAGCTGTATCACCTGTAGCATAATTTTGGGCATTAGCTGAGTTTCCATATTTTTCATTAAGATAGTTTTCAATTTCATCAGGAATACGATTTCCGTTGGTATCTATCATTCTATCTTCTTTTTCATCTAATTTCTTAGCTAAAGAAGCCACATCACTTTCAGCCTTTGCGATACGTTCTTCAGCAGCTTGAAGCTTTCTTTCAAGCTCTTTGCCTTCACTATACCAGTCAGCATGGATCATGTGTCGTCCTAAAGCTATTTGAAGACCAACTGTACCTGTAAAATTAACTCCCTTAAATCCAGAGTGGGATACATTGCTTAATCCATCAAAGGTTCTATTTTGTTTTGCATACCAATAAAAAGAACCATCAATTAATAAGGAAATACGGTTACTAAGACGCACTTGTGGAGTAAGACCTAAAGTTACAAAAGCTAAGTTATCTGGATCATCAAAGTTCTTACCACTTAACTGTCCATAACCTACCCCAGTGTGAAGTAATAAGCCAATATCGCGTGTCCAATCTTCAAATGAAAGTACACGACCAACATTAGCTACTCCTTGTAAGTTAATATTCCAAATATTGGAATCAAACTTAGGAGAGTCATCACTTTCTACAAATTTATCATAACCTCCTCCTAATCGCAAACCAAACTTATTATTGAACATATAACGAACTCCTCCGTTAACTGTCCAAAAGTTAGGTGTCTCTGTCGAATACCCTGATGTAAATTCTCGAGCAGGTTTATTTACTCCTCCATTTACATCTATCGACCATTTGTTGTATTCTTGAGCATTTGCACCCAAGGCTACAAAAGCTGTCAAAGCTAAAATTTGCTTTCTCATAAATGTGATTTTAAAATAAAATTCTTAATTAAATTTCATCAAACGTGGGGCAAAGGTAAAACATTTTTTTTTCCTACCAAAAATATTTTTATCTTTTTATCCTACCTCTATTCTATTTTATGATTTTTTAGTTGTTCATTTAGTAAATTTCACTTACTTGCAAATCCTCATAACGAAGGATATAAACTCCTTGATTTTCATATCCTCCCCCTCTGTGAGAGGTTTTCATATATTGAAATTTATTTTCCTGATAAGATGTTTCCCCTATATTTGCTTCTTTTATAAAGTTCCCTTCTATACTTGTTCGTAGAACCGCATCCATAGTAAGATCAAATCCCCGGAAGGCATATTTACTTGGAGAAATTTTATATGTTTTATAATATTTTCTTATAAAAGGATTTGTCTCTCCTGCATATCTATTAGCTGCCGGATAAGTAAATTTCAAAGCTGAAAGTTGTGTATTTGAAATACTATTATGGTCATAAGCATCTCCTTTATCCAAGGTCGCCATGATAATGTTATAATTCTTATTCTTTCCTGAGATTCCTGCTATATTATATAAAATTCGTATAGCGTCCGAAAGGAACACAACATCATCAGAGGAAACAAACACAATATTCGTTGCTTCCTTTACCAATGCTTTCTGTACTGCTTGAATATTATCTACATTTTTAGCTCGCCCAAAAGAGGATAAGAGCTTCTCATTCATATCTTTACTTTTAGCATCAGAAAGTAATACTATATTGGCATCAGGATATTTTTGATTTACAAAGCTAATCATACTATTTTGCTGCACTTCTATCGTAGGCACTGTCTGAAATACATTAGGTCTTAATTCTATATTCTTATTAGAAAGAGGTGCCAATATAGCTGTATTATCTGTAGAGATTCCTTCAGACAAAGCATTAAAAGCAGAAGGAGAAAAAGGTCCTATAATTACCTGTGAATTCTTTAAAGCCTCACTGGATAAAATTGCCTTTACTCCTTGGGGATTCCCATTACTATCATACACATTCACTGTAAGAGAGAATCCCATTTTTTGTAAAGAATCCAAAGCAATAAGTGCTCCAGAATAGAAATCAGAAGCAATAGCAGTAATTTTTTCTTTTTGTAATTTTATTTTAATATCTGCTACATTCCCCGCTTGAATATTATTCACTCGGAAAGGTAATACAAAAGAAATTGTTTTAGCATTAGCCGGATGCATTCCTGATCTTATTTTAGGATTTGCATCAACGGCATTAGATATTCCTTCCTGTGAAACTCCTCCTAAAGTAGCTACATAATCCATGAAATTATTTTTAGGTATCCATATTTGTGCCTCCAATTTTATTCCATCTTTAAGTTCTGGATTAAGTTTTTCTAATTCCTTTTGAGAAAGTCCAAATTTACGCTCTAAACTCATAAATCCTTCCCCTTTTTCCACTTGATAAAGTACTAAAGATTTATTATCATTTCCTATTTCAGGAGTTCCTGTCTTTCCTGCGGGCACCCATATCTCAGTCCCCTCTTTCAAAGGATTAGGCATGTTAGGATTTAATTTTTCCAAAGTCTCTTGACTAATCCCATAATTCTGAGCAATACGCCACTTGCCCTCTCCTGGCTTTACAATATATTTAGTTAATCCCTCTTTACCTTTGGTGATTTCCTTAGGAGCTTCCCTGTAGAGAGGGATAGTAAGTTCTTGTCCTTTACGAAGTTCTTTCTTATAAAGAACAATATTATAACGTCTCAAATCATCTTGTGAAATACTATACTTTTGAGCAAGCCCATAAAGTGTTTCTCCCTCCTTTACCGTATGTATCTCAAACCCTGTAGGTTGTTTCTTATTAAAATAACTTACTTCATTACCTGGAATCACAAGAAGCATCCCTTTCTGTAATCCTTTTTCCAGAGAAGGGTTTAATGATTTTATATCATTAGGGGATACTCTGAAAATCTTAGCAATTGTTTCTAAAGTATCTCCATCCTTTACTGTATAGCTATTGTGTTGTTTGGGTTGTGACCAAATCGAAAAGCTTATACCAAGACATAATAATAGTAATATTTTTTTCATTTCCTGTTTTTTTATTTATAAATACCCTAATTTTTTACGTACTCTTATTAAAGTTTCTTCAGCAATGATAGATGCCTTATTAGCTCCTTCTTTCAAAATATCATCTACCTCCGAAAGGTGTTGCATATAGTAAGCAAATTTTTCTCTCGGATGAGAGAATCTCTCCAATATAAGCTCATATAAAGCTGTTTTTGCATGTCCAAATCCATAATTTCCTCCCTTATAATTAACTTCCATTTGCTTAATTTGTTCCGAGGAAGCTAATAACCTATATAAGGCAAATACATTACAAGTATCTGGATTTTTAGGCGCTTCTAATGGAGTACTATCTGTTTGAATTGACATTATTTGCTTTTTAAGTTCTTTTTCTGGTAAGAAAATATTAATGAAATTACGTCGTGATTTACTCATTTTCTCACCATCAGTTCCTGGAATAATCATAATATCCTCCCTAACACTTTCTTTAGGAAGGACAAACGTTTCTCCCATCTGATAATTGAAACGTCCTGCCACATCCCGAGCAAACTCAATATGTTGAAGTTGATCCTTTCCTACAGGAACAATCTGAGCATCATAAAGTAGTATATCTGCTGCCATAAGCATTGGATAGGTAAATAGACCTGTATTAACATCTTCCAAACGATCTGCTTTATCCTTAAAAGAATGTGCCAAAGTAAGCCTCTGATAAGGAAAAAAACACTCTAAATACCACGCTAATTCGGCTGTTTGGGGGACATCACTCTGCCTATAAAAAGTAACTCGTTGATAATCAAGACCAAAAGATAGCCAGGTAGCAGCCACTTCATAAGTATTTTGTCGAAGAAGAGCCCCATTCTTTATTTGTGTAAGTGAATGAAGATCTGCAATGAAAAAGAATGAATCATTTTTGGGATTCTCTGCCATTTGTAAGGCTGGAAGAATTGCCCCCAACAAATTTCCTAAATGTGGAGTTCCTGTGCTCTGTATGCCTGTAAGTACACGTGCCATAATTGTTATTCCTAATAATATTTCCTTATAAGGCACAAAAGTACAATTTTTAATTTACATAGAAGCTTTTTTACATAAAAATAACGTATCTTTGCACCTTCCGTTAGACAAATCATTTTATCTATTTAGCTATGCAAAATAACAATATAAATATCCAAAACAAACGGGCTCATTTTGAATATGAGATTTTAGATAAGTATATCGCTGGCATTGTTCTTAAAGGGACTGAAATCAAATCTATTCGATTAGGAAAGGCTTCCATTGTAGAAAGTTTCTGTGAATTCAATGAAAAGGAAGAGCTTTTTGTAATCAATATGACTATTGAAGAATATGCTTGGGGAACCTATTACAATCACAAACCTAAAAGTGAACGAAAATTACTCTTAAAAAAACAAGAACTTAGAAAGCTCCACAAAGAGGTTAAGAATACAGGTCTTACTATAGTGCCCTTAAGAATTTTCATACAAGAGAAAGGGTTGGCTAAAATGGAAATTGCTTTAGTAAGAGGTAAGAAGCTATATGATAAACGAGAAACTATTAAAGAAAGGGATAATAAGCGGCAATTAGATCGCATAAAAAAGGATTTTAAACAAATTTAAAGAAGAATGTTTCAGTTCAGACAATTTTCCGTCAAACAAGAATATTCCGCTATGAAAATTGGGACAGATAGCGTTCTTCTTGGAGCTTGGGCTGCTTCAAATAACCCTCAAAGAATTTTAGATATAGGAGCCGGAACAGGTATTCTTTCTCTTATGATGGCACAAAGATTTCCTACTGCTTATATTCATGCTATAGAAATAACCCCTGAAGCCACTCAAGAATGTAGAGAGAATATATCTTTATCACCTTGGAAGGACAGAATTTCAGTTTATCAAGAGGATATACGTATTTTCTCAAAAGTAGATAAGCACAAGTATGATCTTATTATAAGCAACCCTCCTTTTTTCACTGAAAAAGTATTATCTCCAAATTTTCAACGCTCTCTTTCTCGTTCAAACTTGGAACTTCCTTTTGAGGAACTCCTCTATTGTGTATCACAATTACTCTCTCCTATAGGAACATTTGCCGTAATTATTCCTTACAAAGAAGAATCCGTTTTTAAACAATTGGCTCAAAAAGATAATCTATACCCCTCTGATATACTTCATGTTAAAGGGAACATAAATACTCCTATTAAGCGTAGTCTACTCCTCTTCTCTTTTGAACAGAAGATAAATCCACTTATTAAAGTCCTCACTATTGAAAAAGAACGACACTTATATACAAAGGAGTATCAAGAACTTACCAAAAATTTCTATTTAAAATTCTAAAAATACTCCTAAATACTTTCTCCATCTTAAAAAAAATCGTAATTTTGCAGTATCTCAAAGGGGTGCTGTAAAAAGCTGAGATTATACCCATAGAACTTAGGCTGGTAATGCAGTCAAAGGAAAAATAAAGTCTAATTACTATAATTGGTGGCTTATTTTTGCATCTGGGTAGCAAAGATAAGCCTTTTTATTTAACAAACAAATAACAGCCTCTTTTATTTGTAAAAAATATTTTTACAATGAAAAATGTATTGTTATGTGGAACAATGATGTTTTCTCTTCACTTATTTGCTCAAGAGACTTCCACTAGCAAAGATTCCCTTAGAGAGAATCCTATCCAACTTGATGCTGTAGTCATCCAAGGTATTCGTGCAAAAGAGAGTACTCCTATGAGTTTCTCCAATGTATCCAAAAAAGAAATTCAACAAAAGAATTCTGGACAGCAACTCCCCATCCTTCTAGAAGGACTCCCTAATATAGTCTCTTATTCTGAAGACGGAGCAGGATATGGTGCCACAGCGTTATTCATTCGAGGAAATGACTTATATCGTACTAATGTAACTATTAATGGAATTCCTTATAATGATTCAGAATCACAAGGAGTTTTTTGGTATAATCTCTCTGATTTTGCCTCTTCCGCCGAGAGTATCCAAGTACAACGTGGTGTGGGAACTTCTACTAATGGTGCTGCTGCCTTTGGTGCAAGCCTTAATGTACTTACAGAAGGACTTTCTGAAAAACCCTATGGAGAAATTGCTAACTATTTTGGAGCATATACTACTCATAAACATTCTGTAAAGCTATCTACAGGGAAACTTAATGATTATTTCGAAATTTCTGGACGTTTTTCCAAAATCAACTCTAATGGTTATATTGATAGAGCATCCTCTGACCTAAAATCCTATTTCTTACAAGGAGCTTATTCTGATGATAGAACTCTTATTAAAGGACTTATTTTTGGTGGTAAGGAAAAAACTTATCTTACCTACAAAGGTATCAGTGCTGAACAATTAGAAAAAGATAGAAGATATAATCCTGCTGGAAAATATACTATCAATGGGAAAACTTATTTCTATGATAATGAAACCGATAATTACCAGCAAGACCATTCCCAATTACATTGGAGTGAAAAATGGGGAAATTTCTGGTATACTAACCTTTCTTTCCACTATACTAAAGGACGAGGTTATTGGGAACAAATGGATAATTGGGGTGATACAAAAGGTAATTTCGTTATACGTTATCAATTAGATAATGATTTCTATGGGACAACTTTCTCTATTAATTACCGCAAACAAACAATAGACTTCACTTTAGGTGGAGCAGGAAACGTATACGAAGGCAGGCATTATGATGAAATTATCTGGACACAAAATGCAGTTGCCTCATACAAAGAGATTCCTTCTCCTGTTGTATACGGCAACAAAAAAGAAGGTTCTGCTTTCGCAAAACTCTCTTGGCAAGTCTCTCCAAGAATAAATCTTTTTGGAGATATTCAATATAGATATGTTAACTTTAAATCTACTATCAAAAGAGTAGATATAGATGAAAGTGTTCCTATGATTAATCCCAAAGCAGGTATTAGTTATCACATGAATTCAAAGAACAAATTCTTCTTTTCTTTTGCTCATGCTACTAAAGAGCCTAACAGAAGTGATTATAAAGAATATGCTGGAAACATCTCTAATGGAGCAGAACTTCCTAAAGAAGAAAAAGTAAATGATTTTGAATTAGGGTGGAGATATATTGCTGAAAAGATAAAAATAAATACTTCCTTATACTACATGCAATACAAAGACCAATTAGTACTCACCGGTGATATTAGCAATACAGGATACTCTCTAAGAAAAAACAGTGGAAAGAGCTATCGCACAGGAATAGAAATAGATGCTAACATTACTCTTAGCCCAAAATGGGTATGGAATCCCAACATATCCTATAGTAAAAATAAAAATATTGATTATACAATTAAGGATCCCAACAATCCTACTAAAAAAATTAACTTGGGCAATACAGATATATCCTTTTCTCCTAATTGGGTAATAGGAAATACTTTTACATTTATTCCTATTGAAAACCTACAAATGAGCCTGAATTCTAAATATATAGGAGAAAGATATCTAACCAATGAGAATGAAGATAATGCTAAGTTAGAGGACTTCTTTATTCATTCCTTAAATATTTCTTATGAGATATTCCCCAGAAAGGTATTTAAATCTGTACTCTTTTCTATTACTGGAAATAACTTGCTAAACAGGAAGTATGTTTCCCATGGAAGATATAAAAAAGGTACCCCTTTATATTTTCCTGCTGCAGAAGCCAATGGAATGGTTGGGGTAGTTCTCTCTTTCTAATTACTAAAATGTATTCCAACTAAGTTTATTCCTTATCAATAGAGGCTACCCTTTTGGGACAGCCTCTTTTTTTAAAATTCTCCTCGTTCTAATTGAGATTGGAATTCCTCTATAGCTGGCTTAATAGTGCTCTCCGGGAGATCATCTATCCTAATATACATAAGTCCATCTACAGCATTATTAAAGAGAGGGTCTACATTGAAAGCAATTACCTTTGCATTTTGCTTAATATATTTCTTAATCAACACAGGCAAACGTAAGTTTCCTGGCTCTAATTCATCAATAATTTTATCAAACTTATTTAAATCAGATTGTGTTTCATCAAATATAAAATCCTTATCGGCGTCCTTGAGCTTTACTTTATACTCTTTTTTAGGCTTTACATATTGAGCAATATATGGGTCATAGTAATTGGATTTCATAAATTCAATCATAAGTGATTTGGAGAAATCCGAGAACTGATTACTTATACTCACCCCTCCTAACAAATACTTATGTTCAGGGAAATGTAAGGTAGTTAATGCAATTCCCTTCCAAAGCAAAAACAAGGGCATAGGTTTCTGTTGATATTCACTTACCACAAAAGCACGCCCCATTTCTATTGTTTGTCGCATCATTGTATAAAGTTCTGGTTCGAAGCGAAACAAACTATGAGTATAGAATCCATTAATGCCATATAAATCAAAAAAATCACTCCCAAGCCCCATACGATAGGCTCCTATTATGCGCTTAGTATCACTTTCCCAAAGGAAAAGATGGCGATAGTAAGTATCATATTCATCCAAATCAATAGAGAGATTTGTTCCCTCACCTACTTCACGAAATGTCAGTTCCCTTAGCCTACCTATCTCATGAAGAATATTTGGAATATCCTCTGCTTTCGCTAGGAAAATCTCATATTCCTTATGTTGTAAAAGACGTGTTACTTTCTTGGCTCTCAAGGCATTTATCTCTTCTTCTAAGACTTCAGGAGGAGTTGCTGGGGCTATTTCTTGTGGATCTTTATCAGCATCTTTACTTACTCTTATCATAGAAGCAAAAGACTTGAAATGTTTCTTTTGCTCATAAGTATTAGAAAGTAAGTAAGTTTTTCTACGAAGAAAGTTAGAAAATTCATATAAATCTTCTATTTCATCCTGTGTTTTTGGTGATATAGGACGACCAATGCGTATTCCTATAGTCTTATTCTTTTGAGAAAGAAGTTCAGAAGGAAGCTTTGCAGTACGCAAAGTATCACTTTGTTTAGCTAATTGGTAGAATAAAGGGCTATTTTTTGCATGAAAATAAATAGGAATAACGGGGACATTTGCTTTCTTAATAAGCTTAATGGCAGACTTATCCCATGTTTTATCTACATAAATATTACCACTGGGTTGTGTAGAGACTTCTCCTGCAGGAAACATACCTAAAGGTTTTCCCTCTTTCAGATGTTCTATAGATTGTTTGAATCCCATTAAACTTGAAGAAACTTCTTTGTGATTTTCAAAGGGATTTACCTGAATAATATAAGGCGCCAATGGTTTTATCTTAGTGAGTAAAAAGTTAGCCATCACCTTATAATCGGGACGTTGCTCTATTAGTATTTTTAGTAGTAAAATTCCATCTAACCCACCTAAAGGATGATTGGATATAGTAATAAAAGCTCCTTCTTTAGGAATTTTTCGTAAATCATCCTCAGGAATTTCATAATGTACCTTAAACTCCTTCAATAAAGTATTAAGGAATTCCAATCCTTGAAGATCCTTATTTTTATCATATATCTTATTCAAAGGAGCCAAACGCAATAAATGTAAAAGGCCCCAACCTATGGAAGTCCCTATAAATCCTAATTTATCTAACTTGATAACCTTTGCCAGTTCCTTTGCTGTGATTAAACTCATAAGTTATTGTAAATCATTATATAATTTTGCAAGATAAAGCTTCTTCTCCTTTTCAGAAATAACACTTTTTCAAAATGCAAATATAAGACTTTTTTTTCTAAAAAATAGTTATAGCTTTCAATTTTATAAACAAAAAGATACACTCTTACATAATACTTGCAGGAGTGCATCTTAATTAAGTTCAAAAAATAAAAACTTTATATAAAGGATTTTATTCTATCAGCTATCTCTTGAAATTCTGTTGGAGACAGGCTCACTTTTTCTTCGAAGGTCATCTCTTTCATCCGAGAAATAGGGATTAAGTGTATATGAGCATGATGTACCTCAAGCCCAACTACAGCCATTCCTACTCGTTCGCACTCTATCGCCTTCTCAAGAGCTATTGCTACCTTTCTAGCAAATTCTAGCAAATGATGATATGATTTTTCATCCAAATCAAAAAATTTATCTATTTCTTTTTTAGGAATACAAAGAGTATGCCCTTTTGCATTAGGGTTTATATCTAAAAAAGCCAAACAATGTTCATCCTCTGCTATTTTATAGCAAGGAATTTCTCCATTAATAATTTTTGTAAAAACAGAAGCCATTTTTATCCAGTTTTATCGTTTTATTTCAATAATTTCCATTTGAAGGACTCCATTAGGCACCTTAATCTCTGCTATGTCCCCTACAGACTTACCAAGTAAACCTCTACCTATAGGAGAACTCACCGATATTTTTCCTGCTTTAAGGTCTGCCTCACTTTCTGCTACTAAAGTATAAGTCATTATAGCATTATTTGCTTTATTCTTAAGTTTAACAGTAGAGAGAATCAATACTTTGGAAGTATCCAACTGAGATTCATCTATCACCCGAGCATTGGCAACAAGTTCCTCTAACTTAGCAATTTTCAGTTCTAACAAACCTTGTGCTTCTTTAGCAGCATCATATTCAGCATTCTCAGAGAGATCTCCTTTATCACGAGCCTCTGCTATAGCTTGTGAAGCACGTGGACGTTCTACATCTCTCAATTGATCAAGTTCTGCTTTTAGTGCTTTCAACCCTTCTTCAGTATAATAAGCTACTTTCATAATTAAATTATTTTATTTCTTCTCAATTAAATAAATAATCCATAAAAAAATGACATCTCAGCAAAGACAGATTAAAAATTAAGGATTAATTCCTCTTTACTGAAATGACGTATATACTAATAATCAACACTATAGATAATCCTATAGGCTATTCTCTTTCCTGATGCAAAGATACAAACTTATATTTATTTTCCAACAAAAAGCTCTTTATTTTTATGAAGAAAAATAATCTTATTCAAATGTGAATATCTTTTATGTTAAAAATTTGTACCTTTTATCCTTCGTTTTCCATTTTTTATTACATTTGCACACTATTTAAACCTACTTTATTTTCAATACTATTATGAAAAAAAATATTTTCATTTTCACACTTCTCTTGTTTTCTCAGTTTATTGGAAAAGCACAAGAGTTTGATGTGGGAGTAAAGGGAGGCTTAAGCTATGTTACTTTAAGAGGAACCACTTCTGAGGTTTCTTCTTTAAAAGGAAAATTAGGAGCTTATGTAGGAGCTTATGGGGAACTCTTCTTAGGGCGTATTTTTTCGCTACAACCTGAATTTCTTTTCTCTCGACAAGGAGCAAAATGGGAAAGAGAAGGACTTCTACCCAATGGAGAAGTTTTCAAAACCTCTATCAATACTGATTATGTCAACGTACCTATATTAGCCAATGTAAAGCTCTATGAGAAGTTTTCTCTCCAAGCAGGCCCTCAATTTGGGTTTTTAGCAGTAAAACCTGAAATTGGATCTGAAGAAAATATATTTGATGGAGAGAATTATTTAGATAAAGGGATCTATCGTTCTTTTGATTTTGCTATTTGCATAGGTTTTAAGTTTAGGTTCTACGAAAATTTCTCTGCTGAACTTCGTTATACCAACTCTCTTACTAACTTATTTGATAAGAACCACCCAGCTCTTGAGACCGCCAATTTTGGTGAAAAAAATAATTTTCGTCACTCCTACTTCTCTGTTGGAGTAGAATATCGCTTAAAACAACTTACTATTTTTTAAAGGATTTCTAAATGAAAAAATATTTCTTTTTCGTCATCATAATAGGGTTATTAGGTGCTTGTTCTGATGATATAGATGACAAAATTTCTAAGAAAACACCTACCCCACCTATTCCTGTTCCCACTCCTGAGGAAAATATTCTTATCACTAATACTACGGATTCCAATGCAAATAATCTAGGAGGTAGCCAAACTGATTTTAATGCCAATGACTTACTTTCCAATCATTCTTTTGACAAACAAGTCCATATTTCTTTCTCCGAGAATACTGTAACTACAGATATTATCCCTAACATAGTTATTCACAAAGATAATGCTCATATTTCTATCACCTCTACCCTACCGAATGTAGAATATATCCTCTCTGGTAATTCAAATAAAGGAGGACTCAAAATATCAAGTACTCATCCTTATAAACTAACTCTTGATAATATTACACTTTCCTCAGATAAAGGTTCTGCTATTGAATTACAAAGCAATAGCAAAGCTTTTGTATATCTTCCCAAGCATACTACTAATACTCTTTCTGACTCAGAGAATCATTCCAATAACTATGGACAGATTTCTACAGGAACTCTTTATAGTATAGCAGATATAGTTATTGATGGAGAGGGTTCTCTTTCTATTAAAGGTAAATACAAGCACGGGATTGCTTGTAATGGCTACCTCCGTATTATAAATGGTGATATTTCTGTTACCGAAGCTATAGAAGATGGCATTCATTCCCAAAATGCTTACATTGGAGATGGAGGAACCATTCAAGTAAATACTCAATCAGGTACAGGAGATGGTATAAGAGTTAATAATGGTCACATCATTATCAATAATGGGAAATATATCCTAAATACGAAAAAGAATGGTATGACTGCTCTTAATACCAATTCCACTGTAATACCCTATATTACAATTAACAGTGGTAAACTAAATATCAATGCATGGGCAAGGGGAATCTCAACTACTGGTATATTAACTCTTACTCAAGCAACCATGGATCTCAACTCCATTGATACTGCACTCTATGGAGAAAAAGCCATCTATATCAACAGTGGTATGTATCTTTTACAAGCCACTACAGGAAGTACTTTAGAGAGTCACGAGAAAATCGCTTTCACTGGAGGAAGAAGTATTCTCAAAAGTGGAGCCTCTCCTAAAACACCTATTGATATTTCTAATTCTGGTATATTTCTTATAAAAGCTGGAACTATCATAGCTATGGGAGGAACTCCACAGGATAGAGCCACTCTTAGCCAGGACTCGGCTCCTACCCTTATTGTTAACAGAAATCTTCAAGCAAATACTCTGTTACACCTAAGAGAAAATACACGTGAAGTCTTTACTTTCTTAACTCCTGTTCCCTTTACTTATTTTATTTTTAGCAGTAGTAAATTTCTTGCAGGAAAAAATTATATGTTTTACCAAAATGGAGAAACCCAAAACGCATCTCAAGAGGAAGGTCTTTATATAAATGGCTATTACAAAGGAGGCACACTTATAAAACAATTTACCTCTAAAAGAGGTAGTAATTCAGTATTATAAAAATATCAAAGATATAATTATTCTCTTGTAAGATATTCTTGCATAGGTACTAATAATGATAACAATAAATTAATATTTTCCACATAAATGGTTTTTGAAGTAGCGAATTCCTAATTTTATGTTCAATAATTTGTTATCTTAAGAGAACTCTTACGTCATCACTTTCTATAGAGTATTCTGAATATATTCTATTATCTCTATATTGTTCCTTTTATAAAACTTTCATACCATAAGTAGGCAAATACATTTATTTTTTCTATATAGTTTGTTAAAATTAGATATCAAATAGTTAAAAATGTATTAAATAAAACACAAAGTTTATAATCTCTACATTTTTGGAACAATATTAGCTATATATAAGAAAAATTCAAATCCTTTTATGAAAAAAATCTTTTTATACAATTTTATTACTCTATTATTAATAAGTTGTAATGAAGGAGAGAAAAAACAATACTTACCACAATCCGTAGGAAGTATCAATTCATTAACTATTGTCATAGATCCTCCCTTATGGAATGGAATAGTAGGAGATAGTCTTCGTCATTATTTTGCTTCTCCTGTAGAAGAAATCTCTGGAGCACGCGAACCCATTTTTGATATTCAACAGATTCCTGAGGATATTTTCAAGGGGATGACACGTGCAAGCCGAAATGTTCTCATCGTAACCACAGATTCCAAGAACCGCTTTGATATTCGTGATACTTTATTTGCTAAACCTCAGAAAGTAGCTTTTCTCATTGGAGAAACCACAGATGATCTGATTAGTGAAATAAAGAGATTTGCTCCTGAAATTATTCTTACTTTCAAGCAAAATGAGATGAAGGAAGTACAGAATCGTTTCAGACAGACACTTAACAATACCAAAGCTATCGAGCAAATCCTTAATATACACCTTACTTTCCCTTCTGTATATAATATAGTAAAACAAGAGAATAATTTCTTTTGGTTAGAGCGAAAAGTAAAGAATGGAACAGCTAATATCCTTATCTATGAAGTTCCTAAAGGGAAAATCTGTGCCAATAATAAGGATTGTACAGAACAAATTATCCACATGAGAGACTCTATTGGAGCACAATATGTTCCTGGTCCTGAAGAAGGTATGTATATGATTACCAGTACTGCCTTTGCTCCTACTTATTCAAGAATTCATATTAATTCCTATTCCACTATTGAGAGCAAAGGATTATGGGAAGTAAAAGGGTTCATATTGGGTGGTCCCTTCAGTAACTATATTATAGAGGATCCTAAGAGAGAGCGTTGTGTAGTAATAGAAGGGTTTATAGCTGCTCCAGGCACTTCCAAGCGAGACCTACTCTTTGAACTGGAAACTATTATAAAATCTGTAAGATTTTTAGACTAAATTTCATGGTGTTGTGGTGGCTACCTGTAATATTTTCCCATTAAAATAAGGATATTGATAGAGAGCAAAGTCTTTAATATACTTAGCCATTTCCTCAGCATTAATAGGTGCCTTATAATCTGGAAATGCCTCTAAAAGCATCTCTGTTTGTACCGCTCCCAAAGCTAAACAATTAAAGTGCCATTGACTATCCTTATATTCCTCGGCTAATAATTCTGTAAGAGAAATAAGAACTGCCTTAGAAGAGGTATATGCAGAGAGCCCTGCAAACTTCATAGCTCCTTGTATCCCTCCCATACTACTAATATTAACAACATGCACTTTTTCTGAAAAAAAAGGAATCAAGCACTGTAAAAGCCTAAATACCCCAAGTACATTGACCTCAAATATTTGTCTCAAATAATAAGAAGAAAGTCGCTCAAATGATGCATTTACAAGTTTTCCTGCATTATTAATCACTATATCCAAAAAGATATTTTGTTCTTTCAAAAAAGAAACTAATCTCTGTATGCTTTTCTCCTTAGAAATATCAAATGAAATATAGGTAACATTGCCTTGTTGTGATTTCTTAGTATAGCTACGGGAAAGTGCTAATACTTTAGTATTCTCTTTTTCAAATTCTTTGACAAGCTTGGCTCCTATTCCTCTACTCGTTCCTGTAATTAGAACCGTTTTCATCCTCTATTACTTAATTCTATTTCTTTATGATTCTCTAGAAAGCTTCTCTGTTTCTTCTACTTTCTTAATAATTGGATAATTATTTGTTGTATATTCCTTATACTCAGCCCCCTTAAGAATACAATCCATAATACGATGCATATAATCATTAATAGAAGGATTGGTTACATTAAATAGGAAAGTAAATACAATTTCTTCCTCTGGATATACATAAAACCAAGCATATCCCCCAATGCCATTTCCTATATGACCATAGTAAGTACGTCCTCTCCAGTCTTTAGTTGACTGCCACCCAACACCATATCCTGTTTCTTGTCCGTTATTCAGATGTTGAGAGGTAAGCATTTGCTCCTGATATTCAGTCTCCAGAAAAGATTTACTTAATATTGCTTGCCCTAACAGATTAACATCATAGGCTGTAGAAAGAAATCCCCCTCCTCCTAACTTGAAAAAGTTATTTACCTCTGACGCTTTTTTAAATTGTTTTTTCTTATCCACAGAATAAGGTACAGATTGATTAGGAGACAATCCTCCCATATCAGGAAAGGTATGATTCATTCCCAAAGGCTGGAGTACATTATGGGTTACATACCACTCAAAAGGTTCCTTCCTTGCCTCTTGCATAGCCAATGCTATCAAATTAAAATCATAACTATTATAAAAATACTTAGTTCCTGGCTCAAAAAGTAAGGGATCTTGTGCAAATACACCTATACCTTCCTTAATACTCATAAATTTATCAAGGAAAACTTCTTTACCTTTGTATGCACGTATTCCAGCCAAATGCCCTGCCAACTGCTTTACCGTGAAATCATACTCTTTTTTAGGGAAATAGGGTACATAATCGTACAAAGAACAATTCCAGTCTATCCATCCCTGCTCTTGCATTAGAGTAAGTGATACCCCTGTAAGAGGCTTAGAAACACTAGCAATACGATAAAGCGTCTCACGAGTATTGACAGGCACTTTATTCTCTATATCAGCATATCCATACCCTTGTTCCCAAATAGGGAAACCTCTCTTGGTTACACAAATAGAAATGCTGGGAGTATAGTGTTCTTGTAGGAGATACTTAACAACCATTTCCGCCTGTTCAATACCTTTTTCAAGAGAATTAATCTTAGAGAGTTCCTCAGCAAAGATTTGTTTCTGTGTGATTGTCTGTGCAAATAATTGTTGAAAAAAAGAAAAAACCGACATTATTATAAATATTGATTTCATTTTCATATTCCTTTCATTTACTTTTACCTAAAAAGACGCTCTAAAGATAATATTATCTTCAAAGCGTCATGAATTAAACCTATAATATAAACAAATTTTATTTTAATAAATCATCTAATACAGAAACTGCCTCTTCTACATAAATATCTTTCTGTAAATTCTCATGCCAACGATCTAATCGTATCTTCACATCTTCATTACTCTTTGCTTTTTCTTCATCAGAAGGCAAAGATGAAAAATGTAGAGGAGATTTGTATTCAGTAAGTTCCTTAAACTTCTTAATCATAGCTTCACTCTCCTCTACCTGTTTTTTATAAGTATCATACTGAAGAGAATAAGTGTTTTCATCTCGCTGTTTCTGTACCCAACGTGCATTTTCATCAATTAATTTAAAAAGAGAATTGGCTTCAATACGCTTTTTACTATTAGCAATTGCTTGTGCAAAATTTCTATTTTCTGTCCAAGGGGTATAATCAGCTTTAGTAATCTCATCCCATGACATTGGGTTTTCCAGTTCTCTTTCTCCTACTTTAATATACTGATAACGATCTGGAATTACTATATCACTATTTACTCCTTTAAGCTGGGTAGAACCTCCATTCACACGATAGAATTTCTGTCGTGTCAACTTTATAGCTCCTAAATCCCCTAAAGAACTATTACGAATTTCCCGATTAAGATCTATAAGTTCCTGTACCGTTCCCTTCCCATAGGATTGCTTACTTCCAAGGATTATAGCACGTTTGTAATCTTGCATAGCAGCAGCCAATATTTCAGAAGCCGATGCCGAAAGTTCATTAATAAGGATGATTAAAGGCTTATCCCACTGAATAGCCCTATCCGTATCGCGGAGTACTTGTATATTTCCATTGGCATCACGCACCTGTACCACAGGACCTTCCTTGATAAATAAACCTGCTATTTCCACCACCTTTGCCAAAGAGCCTCCTCCATTATTACGCAAATCTACAATGAGCCCATCTATATTTTGCTTCTTAAGTTTGGCTATTTCTAAAGCCATATCCGATGCAGAATTACGTTCACGAGTATCATTAAAGTTTATATAGAAACTAGGTAAATCAATTATTCCATAGGTATGCTCTTTATCTTTGATAAGAGCTGATTTAGCAAAAGTTTCTTCTATTTCTACTACATCACGGATAATAGGGATTACTTGAATGCTACCATCTACACGCTTCACAGTAAGGCGTACTTCTGTTCCTTTTTTTCCTTTAATAAGCTTTACTGCATCTTTCAAACGCATTCCTATAACATCTACAGGGTCTTTTGTTCCTTGTCCTACCTTAAGAATCAGATCTCCTACTTCAAGAAGTTTTCCTTTCCATACAGGACCTCCCATAATAATATCAGAAATGCGTATTCCATCAGATTTTTTTTGGAGCACTGCTCCTATTCCTTCAAATTTTCCTGATATATCCAAATCAAAGCGTTCCTTAATATCTGGAGCCAAATAACTTGAATGGGAATCTGTAGCTTCAACATAACTGTTAAGATATATACCGAACCAATCTTCCTCTGTAAGATCCTTATAAGAAACAAACATTTCCTCAAAAGCTTTTCGTGTAGTCTCTGTAGCTTCCTTCTTAAGTTCCTTATAGGATTTTTCTGTATACTTACTATCTTTTTCCTTTTTATGCTGTTCCTCTTTTTGCTTAATTACTAGGTTAGAGAGTATAGAATACTTAATAAGCTTACGCCAACGTTCACGAAGCCCTTTCTTATCTTTCGTATAAGGAATATTCTCATAATCTAAATCAACTGATTCTTTTTTAGAAAATTCATAAGATTCCTTAAGAAGTTCTTGAGAAAGTTTGTCGGCTTCTTCCATTCTTTGACGCAAACGGTTATAGGTAAGAGTAAAGAAAGACACATCCATTTTTTTTAGATCATCATCCATTTTTGTCTCATTTTTCTTAAATTCATTAATGTCCGACTGGATGAAATAGCGCTTTTGAGGGTCTAAATATTGTAAATAACCCTTAAAAACACGTTTGGAATAGGCATCATCCAAAGGTTGTTGGTCATAATGCCCACGAGAAATCATATATTGGATAATCTCCATAAGGAGTTTTTCTCTATCTCCTGTGTATTCAAATTTTTTATCTGTAAAACTACAAGAAGCAAAGGAAATAATTCCTAAAAGGAAAAGAATAAAAATATTTTTTTTCATTGGTTCATTTTATAATTGGCAAAGGTACTACTTTATTATGAGAATAGAATATTTTTTTTATTTTTTAACAAAGAGAAAAATAGTTGTTTTAAGTACTGATATTTACACATCTTAGATTTTATGAAAAAGTAAATATTATTTTAGTTCTTGTGGTATTTTACAAATAGGAATAGGATTCATTTTATGTTGGTTTGCTTTATTCAATCGTTTGAAGATAGCAAGTACTTGATTTTGTCGTGGAGAAAGGAGAACAGAGTCATTACCACTTTCCACATATTGCATAGCCCATTCCAGTTCAGGATAGGAAGCTCCTAATTGATCCTCATCAGTACGGTTATCACCAAAAAGCCCATCGGTAGGGGGAGCTTGACGAATCTGTGGCAAAATATCAAGATATTCTGCTATTTCATATACCTGACTCTTCATTAGGTCAGCAATGGGACTTACATCTACTCCTCCATCGCCATACTTGGTAAAGAAGCCCACCCCAAAATCCTCAATTTTATTACCCGTTCCCACAACCATATATCTATGTAAACCGGCAAAATAATAGAGAGTAGTCATTCTAAGTCGAGCTCGGGTATTAGCAAGAGCTAAAGCATTGTTCTGAGCAGGGGGGAGTTGAGCTATGAAAGTATCAAAAACAGAGGTTAGTTCTACCTGCAGGTTGCTAACATTAGTATACTTTTCTTTAAGAAAATTAATATGTTGCTTTCCTCTGTTTATTTGATTCTGGGCTTGATGAATGGGCATTTCCAAACATAGGACAGGCTTACCTGTTCGAGCACATAGAGCAGAAACCACCGCTGAGTCAATTCCTCCAGAGATGCCTATAACCATTCCCTGAATATCTGTTTGTTGCAGATAATCCAAAAGCCAATGAACAATATATTCAGTTACTTTAGGTGTATTCATTTTCACAAAATTAGAGCACAAAATTAGGGATAATTATTGAACCTTGCAAGGAGAAAAATCATAGAAAAGACAAAGGCTATCCTTTTCAGATAGCCTCCTTTATTATCAAATAGTTATTAAAATGAACCGCTAAACTAAAACCTATCCCATCATACCCAACTCTATCAGAAGCCGCTGAACTATTTAACAATGTCTCTTGTAGAGAATTTGAAATAACAGTCAGATAAATCTCTGTTATTAGTTATAACTACCTTCCCTTGAAATAGGTAATTAAGTCCTAATCTCATTTTCCAAAAACCTGCACGAGAAATGATTATTCAGAGGAAGGTAACCTATATCATATACCATTTGGGAATAGATGTTTGCCTTATAAAACTCTATAAAAGTAAAACAAAGTACTCCACCATATTTTAATACAGGTATAGTTGAATTGACACATTAAAAAAGAAAAATGGAAGAAATGGAAAATATATTTGTCAAAACAAAAAATAGTTGTATCTTTGCGCCCATAAATGAAAGGAGGTGTTATACTATGCTTATTATACCAGTAAAAGAAGGAGAAAATATTGATAGAGCCCTAAAGCGTTACAAAAGGAAATTTGATCGTGTAGGGATTGTAAGAGAGCTTCGCTCACGTCAGCACTTTAGTAAGCCCTCTGTACTTCGCCGTAATGTAATTCAAAGAGCAGAGTTCATCCAGCGATTAAGAGATTTAGAAGAAATATAATTTTTCTTTATAAAAAAGTCCCTGTTAAGCAGGGATTTTTTTGTATAAATATAATTGAAATATGAGAAAATTTTTATTTTTATTTGTTCTTTTTATTTTTATCAACTGCGAAAGTGATGATATATGTGATGATCCTGTAGTGACTCCACGACTTATTGTACGCGTGTATGATAAGGATACTCCACGCCGCACCAAACCAATCAATAACTTAGTAATTCTTGGAAAAGACAAAGCCCAAGCTATACAACCTCTTGCTACTACTGATTCCTTAGCACTTCCTTTGAAACTAACCTCCGGAGAATCGTCCTTTGTTCTAATAAAGGATGCGGTGGTGGATAATAATGGTAATATCACAGGGGGGGCACGAGTAGAATTAAAAATTAATGCTATTGCTTCAGAAGTATTCTCTGGGAAAGGCTGTGGTTATAAAGTAATTTATGACCAAATCACTGCCACTTCCAATTCTATCTCAGGATATACTCCTTGGATTGCCCGTGTACAAGTAATGTTTAGAAAAATAGAAGATGAAAAACAAGCCAGTGTTCGTATTTTTTATTAGTACTTTAGCTATTTTCTGTAGTTTTGCTCAGGATAATAAAGAGAAAAAACTCGATACCCTCCCTGAAAAGACTAAAATCAAAGAAAAAGTTTCCTCTCTTACAGATAATAAGATAGATAATCCTGAAAAAGTATACTACCAACATTATGGATTACGTATTGGTGCTGATATTTCTAAGCCTATTTACTCTATTTTGGATAAAAAATACCAAGGATTAGAACTTGTTGCCGATTATCGTTGGAATTATCGGTATTACTTGGCTGGAGAAATAGGCAAAGAACGTAAGGAGAATCAAACTAACTACTTTGACTATACTACTAATGGACAATATATTAAGTTAGGAATAGACTATAACTCTTATGATAATTGGTATGGTATGGAGAATATGATTTACTTTGGAGGTCGTTATGGTTTTTCTATTTTTAATCAAGAAGTAAGCCACTATACACTACATACATTACATAACTACTGGGAAGAATCTCTCATAGGAACTAAATCAGATATTCTTACCACATATAAGGGACGTACCGCTCATTGGCTGGAGGCTTTTTTAGGAATCAAGGTAGAACTATTTAAGCATTTCTATGCAGGTGCCTCTATACGATTTAGTTTTTTACTTTTCCAAAAGAAAAATGATTTTCCTAATTTCTGGATTCCTGGGATACAGCGTGTATGGGAAGGTAGCAATTTTGGTATCAACTACAATTATACTCTCTCCTATATGATTCCTCTCTATAAAAAAGTAAAAGAAAAAACTTATAAATCCCCTGAAAAGGAAAAAGATAAAATAAAAAAAGTACCTTAAGGTATTTTTTTCTACCTATTATACCATCACTTTTTCTTTCAGATAGCCAAGTGCATGATTCCCTTCATGAAAAAGCAAATCCAAGGTACTAAGATTCCCTATAAATCCATGCTTATCTGAAAATATTTGATAATAAGCATCTTGCTTTATATCATGCACTATTTTCGCGTGGGAAAGATAACGAAAATCATTTGTTTGCTGATAAACCTTTTTATATTCTGTAGTTTTTTCCCAGTCCAACTGTACATGTAAACAGTCTAAAATTACCTCCATAGTTCTAAAGTTCAAATCTAATAAAAAAGTATACTTTTCTTCAAATATGGGTGCTATTCTATCTTCATAATATTCAAAATAGGGAGAAGTACGATAAGCTGTTTGCAGAGTTTTCCAATGCAATTTCTGCCAAGTTACACCATTATCTATCTGTACATCCTTATAGAGTTGCCTACCTGTTTCTCCTCCTGTATGTAAGATAGGAACTGTAAGAATTTGTTTGCCATTTGCCCCATAGATATAGGTACGATTACGGAAAGTTTGCTTTTGATAATTATCGGAAACCTCTAAAAGACAAGAGGTCTTAACTAGAATAGAAAATAAGGCAATAGAAGGAAAATAGGTAGGATGTAATAATGAGGTCATTTTTTAAAAATTAAAAGAGAGTTGTCCTGTTTGTTTGAGTCGCCATTTATTCGTTTCATATTCTTCCGCAACAGTTATCAGAACATTTATAATTGTTTGTTTCTCAGGAGTAATGCCATTTTTAAGTAAAGGTATGATATCCAAGATAATATCATCTGTGGATGGGTATTCCTTATGAGATTCTTTCTCTTTAAGATAAGAGATCAAGAAATACTTAATTCGGAGATCTAAAGGAATTTTAGTCTTAAATTTCTGATTTTTACGGATATAGAATTTTTTTGTTGAGGGCTCATAATCAAATTCTGCTTTGAGTAAAGGAGTAAGATCTTTGTATTCCTTACTTAATATATGTAGAAACCCGAATTGTAATCCTTTGATAATAAGCTCATCATTTATTTGTTCTAAGTTAGCTCCATCATTTGCAGCAATGACACTTTCAATCGTTTCTATCACTAAATCATAAATATCATTCCCTAACTTAAACTTTTGTATAGCCTTAGGTGTTTCTTTTTTAATAAAGTTGATAATCAATTGTCCTGAAAGCACAGAAAAAGGATTTTGTCTTTTCTTAAAGCTAGTTTGTCCATTACTTTGCTTGACAGTGCCCACATATTCAAACCCACATTTCTCAGCTGCTTCAACAATGATATGCCAATAATGAGGATCTTTGTGAGAGAATACAAAAGAAAGCCAACGGTCGAACTTCAATACGCGATACATTTCTTTGATAGATTGGCTCAATAGATCACTATATTCATCTTTGGTTTTATGTAAACTACCACCTTCTATGGCTTCCTCCTTGCGATCTTCTTCTGTAATAGGTAGATCCAGCCAAGCATTCCACATTACAGAAAGGTCAAGATAGGGAATCTTATCTCCATAAGGAGGATCTGTATAGATATAATCTATACTTAAGTCCTCAATAGTGCTTAAGTGTGTAGCGGAACCCTTGATAATTTGTAAATTATTTATAGTAGATTCATTAATGAGAGGAGCTATTTCTTTTTTTGCATCAAAAATTTTTTTAAATCGTAATTCAAAATAGGTTAAAATATCTATATCCACGGGATCTTTGGCAATGCGATATCGATAATATTGAAATGCACTTGCATTCCCTCCACCTTCCTTTTTAACATAAGTAGATGTATGATAAGTCAAATTAGCTTTTGTTAAAAGCCCAGAAAACATTAATAAGAAAGTCTTTCGAATAGATTCATCTTTAATTTGTTTAATAAGATATTTCAAAAGACCAAGCTGAGCAAGTTGTTTATCAGAAAATAAAGCATCAACAGTAGACACATCTGCTCCTTTCATATTTATTTCGGTTATAGGATAAGAATATCTTTTCTTAGCTTTTTGGATTTCATCATCTGTTACTGGATATTTTTTCTTAAACTTATCCATCAGATAAGAATACTCCTCTAATAAATTATCAAAATTCACTGGACAAGTAAGTGCTGATACTAAGAATATAGCCAATGGGTTAATATCTATATTAATTCCTTTCCTTCCAAGCATTATAGCTTCAATAGCTGTGACTCCAGATCCACCAAAAGGATCCAATATGACATCATTAGGTTTAGTAAAATGTTTAATATATTGTTGCACAACATCCCAACTTTGTTTAGTGAAATACCCATGAACTCCAAAATGTCTCTTTGTTGCTCTTTTTCTAACCTTTAATAATGGTTTAGGTAAGGGCAAATCCACATAAGAAAAATGCTCGTATTTATTCGTAAGAGATTTTTCTATATTAATCTTTTTCTCTGTAAAGCGATCGGGGCTTAGTAAGTTTTCCATCACTTCCCAATGCTTATCAAACTCTGAAAGGGGAAAATAAAGTAATGGTTCTTTTCTATCTCGATCAAAAGCAACAAACTCTCTGCCGTTACATAAAGCAAATATTTGTACATTAATATCAGGATGTATAGCGTATGAATATACCTGTTCTATATGCTCTCCTGATAAAATATTCTCTGTAGGAGCCTTGGCATCCAACACCCAAGAGTAACGACCATCTACTTCCAACAAATAATCAGGGACTATATTAATAGGTCGTTTTTGTGAGCCTATTTTCACAAAAGGATGAGATAAAGTTTTGCTATAAATGATACGATTATGTCCATAAGCCTTATACCCTAATTCCTTTAGGATAGGATTAATCAGTTCCTCTCGTACTGCATCTTCTTTAAAATCAGGTGAATTAAGAAGTTCAAAATCAAAGTTGTCATATAAACTCATTTGTAAGAGTGTTATTTCTTAATCTTAGTTTTTCCTTTACGCCTTTTTCTATACACCTCATAACCAATGTAACTCAAAATACCTATTCCCAATACCCAATAAAGATAAGAGACAGGTTCTCCTTCTCCATTAACAGTAGTAAAGAGTCTGTTCCAACGAATTTTGTTAAAACCAGAGGCATTGCTATCCCAGCTCATCCAGATAAGTACAGGTTTACCTACAATATGATCAAAAGGCACAAAGCCCCAATAGCGGCTATCCTCAGAGTTATGTCGATTGTCACCCATCATCCAATAATAATCCTGAAGGAAAGTATAAGTGGTCGCCTTATGTCCATTTACATATATATCATTCCCTTTTACTTCCAATTTATTTCCTTCATACTCTGTAATAATACGCTTATACAAAGGTAAATTCTCTACAGAAAGTTGTATTGTTTTACCTTGTGCAGGAATCTCCACAGGACCAAAATTATCTTCACTCCAAGCAAAGTTCTTACTGTGAGGAAAAATAGCTGGATTATATTCCTTAGGAGTTAGAATTTTAGTTACACTTTCTACATGAGGTAATTGGCGTATCTTTTCTGCTACTTCCTCAGTAGCGGATTGAACAAGGAACTCTGTTTTATCTCTGAAGATAGAAGCATCTGTGATTCCAAAGTTCTGAAATAAAAAAACTGGAAGCAACTGTTCTGCTGTATATTGCCCTCCATAGAGTCCCATAAGATAACCTTCAAACTGAGGAGAGACGTGTACACTATAGGAAGTTTGTAACTTAGCCCTTACAGGATAACGTTCTTTGTTTCCATTGATAAAAACCTCTCCATCACGTATCTCTAACTTATCTCCAGCTATAGCCACTGCTCTTTTCACGTAGTGTGATTTCTTATCCACAGGCTTATAAGCATAAATTCCTGAAGGATCACGAAAGAAACGCACAGTATCCACAGGCCAGTTAAATACCACAATATCATTACGTTTTACTTTCTCAAGAGCCGGTAAACGCAAATAAGGCAATTGAAAATGAGACAAATATGATTTAATTCCTACTAGAGGTAAAGTATCATGTACCATAGGAGTAGAGAGAGGTGTCATTGGAAGACGTGCCCCATAATGAAACTTACTCACAAAAAGGAAATCCCCCACCAAAAGGGTTTTTTCCAAAGAGGAAGTAGGGATTGTATAAGGTTGAATAAAGTAGGTATGAATGGCAGATGCAGCTACCACAGCATAAATAATTCCATTGAGCCATGAGGGAACATTCTCTGCAATAATTGCTTCATTTTTTCCTACATATTGAGTCTTAGGTTGGTAAGTTATATATCCCAAATAAAGTCCTAACGTAAATATAGCTATAAGTGTATAACGCTTTTTGCGATAGCCAAAAACATGCAGCCACTCATACACCAATACTATTGCCATAATATTCCCTATCACAGGCAGATATACTAAGAATATCCACCACCAAGGACGTTGAATAATCTTAAAAAGAATAAGCATATTCCATACAGGGACAAAAGCTTGCCAGCCCTTATATCCTGCTTTCTGGTAACCTTTCCATAGAAGGATCCCCTGTAGGAGTTGAACTCCTAAAAAAACAATAAGATAAGTTAACATAGATAATTGCGATAATTCTGTTATCAAATAATCCAATACTCTAATAAAGAGTTTAAGCGCACAAAGATAGAACTATTTATGCTTTTATACAAAAAAACTACTTAGAAAATTTCTAAGTAGTTTTCTCCTTAAATCAAATTGCTATGAGTTATTAAGCGTTTCTCTCTCGTAATTTCTTCTCTAATTCAATGGCTTTAGGAAACAAAACATTATTCTCTAAATGAATATGTCGGTGCAAATCATTCTCAAACTCTTCCAACATAGAGAAAGTAACTTGATAGGTATTACAAGCATCCGCAGGAGGATTATATCCTTGAGTAAGTTCCGCTATCTTAGCAAAACGATCTCCTTCTACAGTATGGTCATGCTTCATCATCTCAATAGGGTTCTCTATAGTTCCAAAATGAGTAGCTTCCAATGGTTCTCCTGTTTGAGATGCTTTCACCAATTTTTCTATAAAAGGGAAAAGTACTCGTTCTTCTTTTTGAAAATGTTCCGCCAAATCATGAGCACTTTCAGTAAAAAGATCCTTAATTTCAAACAATTCAGGATGTCTTTCTCCGTGCACCTTACAAATCTTATCAAGAAATTGTAATAAGATAGGTGTTTTCTCTCTTACATATTCATGATGTATTTTTACAATATAGTTGGCTAACAAATCCAGTGGCCACCCACTTACATCCACCATCTCTTCTTTCCCTGAAGGTAAAGCGGCAAGCTCTTCTATAAGTTCTTTCTCTGATTCCTTCTTTTTTTCACAAGCTTCTTCTATCGTTCTTCCTCCACGACAACAAAAGTCTATTCCATATTTTTTAAAGATTGCTGCAGTACGAAAATCATCTGCTACTATCTCTCCAATTGTTTTATTCTTAAAATCCATATTATTTTAAAATTTTTGGCAAAGGTACAAATTAATTTTTACTCTATCTCTATAAAAATACATAAAAATCCTTTTTTAACTATTTGAAAATATTTAAAAACACACTACATGCTTATTATAAATAATTTACATATTATAGATAATTCTACATTAACAAATAATAACATTAAAAAAATAAAATGAATCAAGAATCAGAGAAAGCAAACAGATATAGATTTTCCTTATATTAGAATCTATTTTTATAAGGATCATATAAAAAATTAAAAGGGAAAGTACTGAAAGTCTCTCCCTTTTTCTCAGAAATAATCTATTATCTTATATAGCTAAGAAAACTTTATCAATAGCTTCTTGATGACGCGCTTTGTGTCGCATAGGACTACCCGGTGCTGGAGCGGCATAAGCATCCATTGCTGCTACTCTCCATTTTACCATATCAAAGTTCATAAGCATATATCCGTAAGCTCCCATATTCTTAGGTTCTTCCTGTGCCCATACATAGTCAGTTATATTAGGATAACGAGCAATCGTTTCTTTCAATTGTTCAGTAGGCAATGGGAATAACTGCTCTATACGTACTAAGGCAACATCTCTTCTATCTAATTTTTCACGTTCTGCTAGCAAATCATAATAGAATCGTCCTGAACAGAACACAAGTGTAGTTACCTCTTCAGGATTCACTTGAGTATCATCTAACACTTCTTGGAAATGCCCATTTGTAAGCTCCTCAACGGAAGAAATTACTAAGGGATGTCTTAGGAGACTCTTTGGAGAAAGTGCAATAAGAGGTTTTCTGAAAGGAGCTTTAAGTTGTCGGCGGAGCAAATGATAGAGGTTAGCTGGAGTAGTACAATTGGTAACAAACATATTCTGAGAAGCACACAATTGTAAATAACGTTCCAAACGAGCAGAAGAGTGTTCCGCCCCTTGTCCTTCATAACCATGAGGAAGTAACATCACCAATCCACTTTGATTCTTCCATTTGTCCTCTCCACAAGATATATACTGATCTATCATGATCTGAGCTCCATTGGCAAAATCACCGAACTGAGCCTCCCAGATAGTAAGTGTTTGTGGAGAAGAAAGTGCATAACCATATTCAAAACCCAATACTCCATATTCAGATAATAAGGAGTTATACACATAGAATGTTCCTCCTCCTCCTTCATTTTTGATACGAGTAAGAGGAATAATCTCTTCTTCTGTATCCTCTACCTTAACTACTGCATGACGATGAGAGAATGTACCTCTACCCACATCTTCCCCAGAGAGACGTACATCATGACCTTCAGCCAAGAGTGTCGCAAATGCTAAATGTTCAGCCATTCCCCAGTCTACTTTCTGTTGTTCAAAGTAAAGATTGTGTCGTTCTCTAATAATTTTAGTTATCTTATTAATAAATTTTTTGTCCTCAGGCAAAGTGGTTATAAGAGAAGCCAGTGCATCAAGTTTCTCTCTTTCAAAAGAAGTATCTACCCTTAGGAGCATATCCTGCTGAGAGGCAATATGATCAAAGCCTTTCCATTCATTTTGCATAATAGGGTTTATAATGGTAAGATCCTTTAAGCGAGAAGCCTCTAATTCTGTATCCAAATGATTACGGTAATTCTCTTCATACGCCTCTATCTCCTTAGCTGAGATTATCCCCTGATTCACTAGCTTTTCGGTATAGATAACCGTTGGATTGCTGTGATTTCCTATAAGTTTATATAAAGCTGGCTGCGTAAATCTTGGCTCATCTCCCTCATTATGTCCATATTTTCTATAACCAATTACATCAAGGAATATATCTTGGCCAAAAGTCATACGATAATCCAAGGCAAGAAGCATAACACGAACAACAGCTTCTGTGTCATCTGCATTTACATGTAAAATTGGTATTTGGAATCCCTTAGCAATATCTGTACAATAGGTAGTAGAACGGGAATCTGAAGGATTGGTCGTGAATCCTATTTGATTATTAATCACTATATGAATAGTTCCATGAGTTTTATACCCACGCAAGCGTTCCATCTGCATTACTTCATATACAATTCCTTGCCCTGATACGGCTGCATCCCCATGCACTACTATTGGCAATACCTTAGAAGGGTTTTCTTTATAATGGTTATCTTGCTTAGCCCGTGTAATTCCCTGTAATACTGCACTAACTGTTTCTAAGTGTGAAGGATTCGGTGCTAAGTTCAATATTACTTCACCTCCTTTTTCCGTTGTATGAAGAGTCGTAAGTCCTAAGTGATACTTTACATCTCCATCAAATTCAGGATTTTCATAATCCTTCCCATCAAATTCGGAAAATACATCTTGAAGATTTTTTCCTAAAATATTAATAAGAACATTGAGTCGACCACGGTGAGCCATTCCTATCACTACTTCTTTAACTTCTTTCTGGTCAGTAGCCGTTTCTATAAGAGCATCCAAAGCAGGTATCACTGCCTCATTTCCCTCCAATGAAAAACGTTTCTGTCCTACATATTTATTATGGAAGAAGTTCTCTAAGGTCGTGGATTCTGCTATTTTTTTCAGAATACGAACTTTTTCTTCTTTAGAGAAATCTGCTGTAAAAGACTTAGAGTACAATTTACTTTGAAACCACTTCCTTTCTTCAGGAGAATCTAAATGTTCAAATTCTATTCCAATAGTTTGTGTAAAGGTATCCTGTAGTTTTTTCAGAATTACACTTAAAGTAGAAGGTTCTAATTGCAACTCTTTTGCTGCATCAAACACTGTATTCAGATCAGCTTTGGAAAGTCCAAAACTCTCTAAATCAAGGGAGACAACGGTTGTTTTACGTTCTTTCAGAGGATCAATCTGAGCAAATAAGTGTCCATATTGTTGATAAGCCTTGATAAGATTCAGTACTCTCAATTCCTTTTCAACCTTACCAGAAAGAGGTATGGCAACTTCCTGAGGAGTTTCTACAGGGATTGTCCTGCTTGTCTGTTCTGAAGATTCTATTTCAAAGAAATTCTCTCCATAACTCTCACGAGCAAAATCAAATCCTTGAAAAAAAGCTCTCCAACTAGCCTCTACCGAATCTGGATTCTCCAAATATTGGTCATATAGATCTGCAAAAAACTGTGTGTTTGCTGCATTAAGAAAAGAATATTTATCCATAGGGGGAATATATTTTTAAAAATTTCTTACAATTATATTAAGGGCAAATATACAAAAAATAATCATAAAAATAGCATGCTTTTCTATATTTTTTACTCATAGTTTATAAATAATATTTTTATCTAATAATAGTTGCTATTTTAGAATTTAATCATGAATTTTTACATGTTTGAAGCGATTATGTGTCCATAAATAATATTGAGGAGCTTTTCTTATCTGTGCTTCTAACATATTGGTAAAAGTATCTGTTATTTCGTATTTTGCTGTTAGGGATGGTTCTTGGGAAATTATGGTAAAAGTAGCTTCATAATAACCTCTCTTTACCTTTTGGATATCACAGAAAACCACTGGAAGATTAAACTGTTTAGCAATACGCTCCGCACCCGTGAATACAGGTACTGTTATCCCCATAAAACTACGCCAATATCCCTTAGGAGAATCAGAAGGGGATTGATCACTAGCAAGTCCGTAAGCACATAATTCACCTCTGTGCTGTTGCTTACGTATCTCTTCTATCGCCCTATAGCGAGAAATAAGATAACTATGGAACTTTTCCCTGAGATTACGTATAAACTGGTCAAAGTATCTGTTTGTAATAGGTGTATATAAGGCATAGGAAGTATGAGGAATCTGAGAAGCCAAAGAAAGTAACCATTCATAGCTATTATAATGCCCACACATAATAATAAAACTTTGCCTTTTTTGAAAAAAAATATTTAAAAGCTCCTTATTAGGAAATACCATTCTTTGCTGCATTTCTTTTTGGGAAAAAGCCATAGTTTTGAGCATTTCCAAAAAAATATCACAAAAATGATGATAAAACTCTTTTTCTATTTTCTTTATTTCAGCAAATGTTTTCTCAGGAAAAGAAAGTAACAAATTATTCCTTACTATCTTTCTTCTATAACCAATCACTCTATAAATAATAAAGTAGAGACCATCAGAAAGTCCATACAAAAGCCTATTAGGTAATCGTGAGATCACCCAAAGAAAAGGATAAATAAGGATAAAAACGAGCAATTGCATTGAAATATTATAGCCGGATTATACCTCTCTATTATTATCCCAATTTTCAAGATATTGAGCAACTCGTTGTACAAACATACCTCCCAATGCTCCGTTAATCACTCTATGATCAAAACTATGAGAAAGCATAAGCTTATAACGTATAGCTATAACATCTCCTTCAGGAGTTTCCACCACTGCAGGAACTTTTTGTATAGCACCAATAGCTAAAATACCTGATTCCGGTTGGTTTAGTATAGGGGTGCCAAAGAGATTACCAAAGGCTCCAATATTAGTTACTGTATAAGTACCTCCCTTTACCTCTTCAGGCTTAAGCTTATTCTCACGAGCACGCTTAGCCAAATCATTCACATTCTTAGCTAGACCTACTAAACTTAATTGATCCGCATTCTTTATCACTGGTACTATTAAATCCCCATTAGGAAGCGCAGTCGCCATTCCTATATTGATATTCTTTTTCTTGAAAATACGCTCTCCATCTGTAGAAATATTCATTAAAGGAAAATCACGTAACGCTTTAGCCACTGCTTCAATAAAAATAGGGGTAAATGTAAGTTTTTCTCCTTCACGAACCTCAAACTGTTTCTTGTATTTGTTACGCCAATTCCAAATACGAGTAACATCCACCTCAATAAAGCTAGTTGCATGAGCCGCTATCTTCTTGCTTTCACTCATATAGTTAGCAATCAGTTTACCCATACGAGTCATCTCTATCACCTCTACATTCTCATCTACTGGAGAAGGTGTATAGGTAGTAGGTTTTTCTTCTGGCTTGTTCTCTGGTATTTGTAAAGTATTATTAGGCACCTCTGTAGTGGACACTTTCTTTACTTCTTCTTTTGTAGACTTCTGAGGAGATTCATCTTTAGTGTGTGTTGCAGTAAATGTTTTCATGAAATCCGCTATATCTGGATACTTTACTTCTTCTTGTACGGGTATTTCAGGAATAGGCACCTTTTCTTGTTCAAGAGTAGATGTAGCTAAAACCTCTTTCTCTGTACTATTCTGATTAGGAAGTCCTTCTTGCACTTGAGTTTGGGCTTCATTCATTTGCACTTGAGATTCTGATATAGGATGTGCCAGAGAAGATATCATTGGTTCCTTTTGAGAAGGAATTGACTGCTCTTTGACATTTACTTGAGGATCATGCACCTCTATTTTATCATCAGTAGGAATAGAACTTTCCCTAGACAAATTCTCCTGAGTAGAGACAGGAGTCTCCTCAACAGATTGCTGCACTGGTATAGGTTCTTTTTCTTCCCTTGGTTGTACAATTCCCTTTCTTGCCTCAATATAACGTAAAATATCATATTTGGTAACACGTCCTTCGGCTCCTGTTCCTTTTATAGAAGCTAATTCATCCTGAGAAATATTCTCCTCTTTTGCTATAGTTCTTACTAATGGAGAATAAAAAGTATTCATTCCACTTTCCTCCTTAGAGGCAATTGTAGGTACAGAAGTTGGCAAGTAAGGTACCTGTTGTATTATCTGCTTTTGTTCATCACTGAGTTCTTCCTCCTTAGTCTCCAAAGGAGATTTTTCTTCTTGAGTAGAAATTACAGAAACTTCTGTCACAGAAGGTTGTAGCGACTCTGGCATAGAAATAGGTGCTATAGTAGGCTGTTGCACTTCGGTTTCTATAATAGCCATAAGCTGTCCCACTTTAACTACTGTTTTTTCAGGAGTTAAAATATCCATAATTATCCCTGATACTTCACTAGGAATCTCAGAATCTACCTTATCGGTGGCTACTTCCACCAAAATATCATCAACCTGTACTGTATCTCCTACCTTTTTAAGCCAAGAAGAAACTGTTGCTTCTTCCACACTTTCCCCCATTTGAGGTAATTTTAGCTCATATCTTGCCATTTTTAATTCTTTTTAAACTGTTCAGAATCATGTTACTCTTAAAAGGTGAAATTTATTATCTACCTTTAATTTTATTACAAATTACTGTACCTCAAAGGGTATGCGATGAAGAATACTTCTACCCAAAGTTACCTCATCGGTATATTCCAATTCATCTCCTACAGAAATTCCTCTTGCTATGGTGGAAGTAGTAATATCAAGACCTTCCAATTGTTTGAATATATAAAAGTTGGTCGTATCTCCTTCCATTGTATTACTCAATGCAAAAATAATTTCCTTCACTGTTCCTTCCTTAGCCTTTTTTACTAAAGAAGCAATATGTAGCTCATTAGGTCCTATTCCATCTATCGGTGATATCCTACCACCAAGTACATGGTACAAACCATTATATTGTCCTGTGTTCTCTATTGCCATTACATCACGTACATCCTCCACTACACAAATTACAGAAGGATCACGATTGAAACTGGCACAAATTTCACAAATTTCAGTATCCGATATATTATGACAATTTTTACAATAAGTAATTTCATTACGAAATCTCACTAAAGAATTTGCCAATTGTTCTACTTGTCCATTAGGTTGTTTGAGCAAATGTAATGCCAACCGAAGGGCTGTACGCTTACCTATTCCTGGTAATTGAGATATTTCATATACTGCATTTTCCAATAATTTGGAAGAAAAGTTCATAATTTCTTATGGTTAATTAAGACCGTAATTCCGCTCCTACCTCCTTACTAAATGTATCAAGCAAAACATTCATGACCTTATCAATCTGTTTATCTGTTAGAGTTTTATTCTTATCTTGAAGGACAAAGCTAAGCGCATAACTCTTCTTTCCTTTAGGAAGTTTATCTCCTTGATAAACATCAAATAAAGAAACCTTCTTAAGAAGTTCCTTTTCCGTTTTAAAAGCTATCTGATAGAGTTGTTCAAAAAGAACATTTTCATCCAAAAGTAGTGCCAAATCTCGGCGCACTTCAGGGTATTTAGGAATCTCTGTGTAAAATACTTTCTTCGAAAGATTCTCCAATACTTTATCCCAACTAATATCTGCAAAGAAAACCTCCTGCTTAATATCAAAATAATTTAAAATACTCCTTTTCACCTCTCCAAGGGATGCTAAATGTATCTTTCCCAAACTAAGCTGAATACCTTCTTGAAAAACAGATTCATCAGTAGGACTTTCAACAACCTCCTTAATACCTAAGCGCTCAAGGATCCTCATTATATATGCCTTCAGATAATAGAAATTCGTTCTCTGGGTAGGAGCATTCCACATTTCAGGATATACATTTCCTGTAAGAAAAAGTGTAAGATGCTTAGGCTCCTCAAAATTATCTCCTATCCTATGATAAGTTTTACCAAACTCAAAGAGAGCCAAATCACTACGCTTACGATTATTATTATAAGCAATAGTTTCCAATCCTGAGAATAGCATATTCTGCCGCATTACTGCCAAATCTTGACTTAATGGATTGAGTATAGCGACTGCTTGATTGGGATCAATATCTGTAGAAAGTTCATTATATTTTGCTGTAGTAAGGCTATTATTCATTATTTCAAAAAAGCCCTGTCCTGCAAGCTGTGCACCTATGATATTCTGTATATTAGTATCCTCATACTTACTAGAATGAGCCATAGTAGCACTTACTTTGGAAGAATACTCTATTTTGTTATAGCCATATACACGCAGTATCTCCTCTATCACATCTACATCACGCTGTACATCTACTCGATATGAGGGTACAGTGAGTCCCATTCCTATTTCAGTAATACTATTAATTTGAATATCCAAAGAGTGAAGAATGCTTTTAATTTCATCACGAGGAATTACCTGCCCTATAAGATTATCTATTTTTTCATAAGTCAAGAACACTTTGAAATCCTCTATCTTCTTAGGATAGAAATCAATCACATCAGAGGAAATTTCTCCTCCTGCCAATTTTTTAATAAGAATAGCAGCACGTAAAAGTGCATATTTGCAAGTATCCACATTGATGCCTCTTTCAAACCGAAAAGAAGCGTCTGTACTAATTCCATATCGTTTCGCTGTTTTACGAATAGCTATAGGGTTAAAGTAAGCACTCTCCAAGAAAATATGAGTAGTATCTTGGCTTACTCCTGAATTATTACCTCCGAGTACCCCTGCAAGGCATAAAGGCTTGTCCATATCACAGATAACCAAATCCTCAGCGGAAAGACTGCGATCTACTCCATCCAAAGTTTGAATTCTCTCTCCCTCTGTGGCGTTACGTACAATTATCTTCTTACCTGAGATATGTAAGGCATCAAAGACATGTAAAGGTTGTCCCAAATCATGAAGTACATAATTGGTTGCATCTACCACATTATTCTTAGGAATGATTCCTATGGCTCTCAATCTGTTCTGTAACCAAGCAGGTGAAGGAGCTACCTTAATGTTAGAGATACTCACTCCACAATAACGCGGAGCTAATTCTTTGTTATCTACTAAAACATCTATTTTAAGTAATCGGTTATTAACAAAAAAATCAGTTACTGAAGGGGTAATAATTTCTTTATTAATTCCTTGTTGTAAGAGTCCTGCTCTAAGATCACGAGCCACTCCCAGATGGCTCATAGCGTCAGCACGATTAGGAGTAAGCCCTATTTCAAAGATCACATCAGAGACCACATTGAACACCTCACCACAAGGCTTCCCATTAGGTAAGGTATTCTCCAAAACTATAATGCCTTCATGGTTATCTCCTAAGCCAAGTTCATCTTCTGCACATATCATTCCAAAGCTCTCCTCTCCTCTTATCTTTCCCTTTTTTATCTTAAAAGGAACTCCTTCCTTATCATAGAGTGTTGTACCTATGGTAGCAACAGCCACCTTTTGTCCTTGGGCTACATTAGGAGCACCACATACTATAGGGACTACCCCTCCCTCTCCTAAGTCTACCTTAGTAAGGCTCAACTTATCTGCATTAGGATGCTTAACACATTCCAATACTTCACCTACCACTACTCCTGCAAGTCCTCCTTTTATACTTTCATAAGTAGTTATACCTTCCACTTCCAAACCTAAGTCTGTAAGAATCTCACCTACTTTTTCTTTAGGTAAGTCAATCTTAAGAAAGTCCTTAATCCAAT
Source organism: Capnocytophaga sp. G2 (assembly GCF_035282625.1). Lineage (NCBI taxonomy): Bacteria > Pseudomonadati > Bacteroidota > Flavobacteriia > Flavobacteriales > Flavobacteriaceae > Capnocytophaga > Capnocytophaga sp. G2. Next base: position 60,148 of record NZ_JAYKBU010000004.1, read on the forward strand.
TATATGAGATTTTCATAAAATGATGCTATGTTTTGGAGTCGCAAAATTACTATATTTTATTGTAATGAGAAAATTTTTTTTAATTGAATACATAATATCTTTATTTGATAATTAAGTATTCTTTCTAATATAATTATAATTAAAAGAATTAAACAAAACATTTTCAGCAATTTTGTAAGAATAAAAATATTGTATCTTTGCCTTTCAAAAAAAGTAATTTATAAAAAAATGAAAAAATTAGGATTAATCTTGCTTTTAGCAAGTACCATAGCCTTTAGTCAAAACAAAAAAAATGGTTGGGATGCTGTCAAACTTAAAGGAAAGGTAAAGATATATCGTATATTAGATTATCGAATAGATGAAGATGGGAAGCCTTTCAAAGGCAACTCAGAACTCCTAATAGAATTCAGTCCTGTAGGGAGAACTACTAAAATTCAAATCAATAATAACGGAGTAATCATGTCCTATCATGACACCTATAATGATCAAGGGTATTTAGTAGAATCAGTTTCAAAAGATGAAGATAACAAAACCTTTTCTACCAATCTTTACGAATATGATAACAAAGGCAATCGAATTAGGAACGACCTGCTCACCGCTGAAGGGAATCTTTCTATGAGTACTTTCTCAAAATATAATGATAAAAGTTTACTTATAGAGAAATCTAAATGTGTAAGAGGAAAATGTGATGAGAAAACTACTTTTACCTATGATAAGAAGGGATTTCTTATTCAAGAGGATAAGTATAAAAAGAATGTACTTACCAGTAAAACTCTTTATAAGAATGATGCTACAGGAAATCCTTTGGAAAAGTTCCTCTATGATTCCTCTGATAAGCTCTTAAAGAAAGTAACTTCTAAGTATGATATTCAGGGTAATGAGATAGAGACTATTACCTATGAAGGTGATGGAACCATCTCAGAAAAGAAGACCTATCTTTACGAATATGACAAGATGAAGAACTGGACGAAGAAAACCGAATTTCACAATGGGGAACTCTTTTCAATCATTGAACAACAATTTGAATATTATAAGTAATAAAAGAGAGGGAGAGGCTACCCTTTTCGGACAGTTTCTTTTTTGTATTCTATAGATTATCAACCTGGGTTTTGCTTCCATTTTCCTTTTATCTCATCTATCTTAGTAACCATCCTTTTCTCAGGATTATAGGACTGATGGAGAGTCTTATATACATAGACTTGTTTGCTTAAGAGCTTTTGTAGCTGCTGAATACTACCCTAACTACCAATGCTTCTGCTGTGCCTGTAAAGAGAAGCAAAGCAATAGGAAAATTATTGAACATATTTTCATATCAATTTAATTAGTTAATTTGTTGATTTGCTCATTCTTAATAGGCGAGTAGAAATAACGATCTTCGTAGATAAATTCGTAGCCTCCTAAGGCCTTATGTCTGTACACTTTTTTAGAAAGAATGGCATTCTTAGGCTGTCGGTTTTCATTATTTTTTTTCCATTTGTCTAAGACTTCCTCATAAGGAATATCGGGGGCATAGGTATATACCCTTTTTTCTTCTTTTTTAAGTCCTATATTGGAATCTCTCGGTTCGTACAGTTCCAATTCATGGATATTTCCTAAATCATCATAGGAGAGTTTTTGCTTATCTCTATAGCCATTCTCCCTTATATACAGTTTTTCTATAGCCTCCCCTTTACTGTTATACCTCACTTGGGGGGGTACACCTTTCTTGTAGGTTGTCTCTTGTATAGAGAAATGATACCATTCCTTGGGAGGGTCATAGGTAATGCCTCCCCAACCTTTTTCAGTATTATCTCGACTCTCATCTTTTTTGAGATATAACTTCCCGTCTATATTCTCAAAATAGAAGGTCCTAAAGGATTGCCAGTCTCCTTTTTCATTTTTATCATATATTCTCTCTTGGATTTCCGCTCCCATATATACATAATGGATCATTTCCCGCTCCCGCCAGCTTTCAGTAGCTCGGTCGTACTTATAGACTAACTTACTCAGTAGGCTATCTTGCGGGCTATACTCACATACATACTTATACTTATCGTTCCATTTTCCTTTTATCTCATCTATCATGGTAACCGTCCTTGTCTTGGGATCATAGGACTGATGGAGGGTCTTATATATATACTCTGTCTTATCCGAATGGAACTGGATCTGCTGGATACTATCCAATTGCCAATGTTTCTGCTGTGCTTGTAAAGAGAAGCAAAGCAATAGGAAAATTATTGAAACTATCTTCATAAGAGTTTTGAGTTTTGAGTTTTGAGTTGCTATTGTTGGTTTAATAATTTACTGGCTTGCTCATCAGTTAATGGACACATTACCCCTGTTCCACCTAACTCGGCAAGCCAATACCCCTGGGCATTCTTAAAGAGATAGTAATTAGTACCAGGAGCAGTATCCATACCACAGCCCTTTCGGTAACCTGTATAGATAGCTAAGAGTTCTACATCTTTGTTTTGGAATAACCTTGTGGTACCATAATACCAATAATCTTTATCGGCTAAGAAACCATTGCCCGCTGGGGTTAAGGTAGGTGTATCATACCCCTGAACAACCCGTAGCTTTTCTTTTTCTCCCCATCTGTCGTAATAATACACTTTGTCCTTATCCTTATAGAAACCACTGCCCAAACCTACAAATGTATTGGCATCTGCCCTTTGAGGCGTTTGTGCAACGTATATCTTATTATTAGCTTTGTACAAATTATATGCAAAAGCATCTTGTATTTCAGCCTTTTTATCCATAGCATTATTCACCAAAAATAATTTTCCCTCTTTGAGATCTTTTACTTGTTTTGGGGTCAGATTAGGAAAATAGTCTTTTTTACCTTCTCCGAAAGGATAAAAAGCCTGATTGAGATAGATTACATAAGCTCCCTTGTCAAAATTATAGAAAGTATTCTTCCCAAGCACAGGAGGAACGGTATAGTGGAAAGGCATTTTTTCTTTACCATTGTAATAAATACCTTTTTTATCATACTTAAAATCTGATTTAGGAAGCATTCCAAAGGTAGGAGCATCGTAATTTGTTTTGTAATCAGCCTCTGAATAGACAGTTTTCCCATCGGAGATATACTCACTATTTACTTGGTCAAAAACACGTATATTAGCAAAGTTTTTCTTTTCTATAGGAGTCTTAGCTTTTCCATAGAATATGTGATCTTTGTCCATAGCATAGTGCCTTGAAAGTGGTCTAAGTGTCTTGGCATCAACTTCCTCCATTTCTATCCATTTAAGACTTCCTAAACCAAAATCAGGCCTATATAGCACATATTTTGAGGTTTTAAAAAGTATATTGTTTATATTTTCTATTCTTTCCCCTTTGTATAAGACAGGCTCTCCCTTATAATAAGTATTATTTTTATCAGAGATTAGTTCAAAATATTTATTTGTTCTCACAGAAGGGCTATGAGAACCTACTATTTTATTTTCGTAATAATAGAGGTAATCCTTATCCTTAAAATAACAGCCACTAAAATACTCTACCGCCTCAAAGGAGGCTGGGTCAGCTACCTCTATTTCTTGAGTCCCTAAAAAAGCCTTTTGATTGGTACGCCATAGATATTCCACCCCCTTATAGACGCCTCCTTCCCCTCTGGGGCGTTCCTTCTCCCCTACTACCTTAAATCCTGTAGTATCAATAGGAAAGAAAACACCTTGGTAATAAATACCATTTTTGTCCATCGCAAATCCATCTCTCTTAAGCTGAAAAGAAGGCATATCTGCCGAGAATTCATGGCGCGTATCACAGGTTTGGTATATCAGCCTATTTTGGTTTAGGATATACCCCTCTACATATCGGCAACCACTATTCCAGTTTTGCGATACGTCTAAGCTACTCACCTTAGTGGCATCGGTAACTTGTAGGATTTCTTTTTGGGCAAAAAGATAGGGGCTTACACAAAAAAGCCATAAAAGTAATATAAAAAATCTCATAATAGTTTTGAGTTTTGAGTTGCTGTTAATTTGTTCACTATCTAATAAGCAGATTATGTTCAGTTCCTAAGAACTCTACAAAGACACCGCCCCCTATCTTAACCAGCCAATAGCCTTCGGAGTTTTTGAAGAGATAGAAATCAGAAATAGGCATAGAAGGGCGACTACAATGATGACGATGTCCTTGGTAAGAAGCCAAAAGTTCTGCTTTATCACTCTTTATAAGCCGTATGGAAAGATAATATACATAATCCTTATCCTTTAGGAAAAATCTATCAAAAGCAGCCTTCAAAGAAGCTATATCATATCCCTCTATAAAAGATATTTTTTGTTGGACAGAAAAATACACTCTATTTTTATCTTTACCTAATGAATTATATTGTCCTGTATATAGCCACTTGAAAGTAGCTTCGTCTGCATTTTGGGGGCAGGATTTTTTTGAGGTTTTCTCCCATAACTGATGTGGATAAATATTTCTTCTTTTGACTTCTTCTATCTGCTCTTGAGTAAGGGTATACACTTTGTCCTCCCAATTATCATACACTTGATTGTTATAAAAAATATTTCCATTGAGATAAGATAGATTCTTTCCCAACTTAACAGGCGCTTTATAATCAAAAGGAATTTTATTTGACACATCATGATCTCTATAAACACCATTTTTATCATATAGATAATATTTGTCTAATATTCCAAATGTCTTGGCATCAAGATTTACTTTTTCATTTCGCTTTCTGAAAATATCCACTCCATCAGTAATATATTCATTAAAAGCTCGAATTCTTCTTTTGTTTTTGAGAGGAACAAGTAAGGTATCTGTCCCATAAGTTTGGGCATAATAGACATTTTTCTTATCCATCGCATAAGTTTCGGATAATCCCTTAAGAGAATGTACATCCACAAAAGCAGGAAGCTCTACGAATTCATCTTCATAAGTATTCTTATTATTTTTGAATATAAGCGCATAGTGAGGTGTTTTAAAGATATTACTTGTCAGCTGTGTTAGGCTTTCTCCTTTGTAGGTGAAGACTTCCCCTTTGTAATAAGTATTATTCTTATCAGCGACAACCTCTGAAAGAGAATACGAGGGGCGAATACTTTGAACATCGGCTCCTTCTACTCTTTTGCCACGATAGTATAGATAATTCTTATCCCTATGATATAAATCATTAAAATATCTCAGACTTTTGAAAGTCTGAGGGTCTGCCTCTGGGATTTCTTCTGTATTGAAATATACTTTATAATTGGTTCTCCAAATACAATCTTTGCCTGAGGGGAAGTACTCCCCCTGAGCAATAGGCTTATCCATGACAGCAATCAAATAACACCCAGAATCAGAAGGGAAAAACTTTCCTTCAAAATAGACACCATTTTTGTCCTTGGCAACAATATTTTTATCCCCTATAAGATAATTATTCCAATCATCCAATTGGAAAGTCTCCATATCTGGATGGATTATTTCTCTTGACTGTTCTTCTTGATAAATTACATAATTATCATTGATAAGATACCCTTGGTTATAGATAAGCTGTACCTCTGCTTTGAGCCCTTCTTTAGTCTGAGCAGGTTTTATATAAACTGTATCAGTATCTTCTTGAGCTACTGCTGAGTATATTCCTATACAGAAGAGGAAAATATAAAATATCTTCATAATAGTTTTGAGTTTTGAGTTGCTATTGTTGGTTTAATAATTTACTGACTTGCTCATTGGTCAATGGACACATTGCCCCCTCTCCGCTTAATTCGGCCAACCAATACCCCTGGGCATTCTTAAAGAGGTAGAAATTAGGAGTAGGGGCGGGATCCATACCCCAGCCTTTCTCATAGCCCTCATAGATAGCCAAAAGCTCCACGTCCTTGCTTGGGAACAACCTTGTAGTACCATCATACCAATAATCTTTATCGGCTAAGAAACCATTGGGAACTACCTTTAGCGAGGCGTTGTCATAACCCTTTACTACTACATATCTATGTTCGCTCCTCCAATCATGTTGGTTATTATCATACCACTCCTTATAGAGCAGATGATAAACTTGCCCTTGGTGTCTCCAAAAGGGATAGGAAAGCTGCTCAAAGCCTGTGGTGTCTATTTCTTTATTCTTTTGTTTATCGTCTTGGGAAGGGAATAATTCCCTTAGGGGAGTATTTCCTTCTTTGAGCAGCGATAACTGCTGGGGGGTGAGGTGAGATACATAAAGGCTATCGTCATAAGCCTTATAATAAGCCTGATCCTCATAGACAAATAGGTCCTGATTATCCATATAGAAAAAGTTTTTCCCATACTCAGGGCGGTTTGTATAGTGGAAAGGCAGCTTTTTACGCCAATTATACACCCCATTCTTGTCATACTGATAGTAATAATGCCCTGGAACAATCCCAAAAGTCACTGCATCATAGCCAGAGAGTGGCTTTTTTCCTCTGTACACCTTGTTTCCATCGGTCACCAAAACCTCAAACAGCTTTATTTTACTCAAATTCTCCTTGGGTATGGGTACTCTAAGGTCTTTATTTTCTAATGGATAGCTATTTTCATCATAATAGAGATGGTTTTTATCTATCAAATAGAAATCATTCAGCCTTCGTAAGGTAGGAATATCAAAATAATCAGGGAGCTCTATAAAGTAATCCTCCGCCCTCTCTTTATCGTATTCTGCATTATAACGCAATACATGGGTAGCGGTTTTGTATATATTATTCGATACCTGCTGTACCCGCTCTCCTTTGTAGATAAAGGGCTTCCCTCGGTAATAGGTATTGTCCTTGTCGGAGACAAATTCCTCATCTGCCAATTCCTTCTGAAGGGTAGCCACATCAGCCCCTTCTACCTTTTGGTCATAATAGTATAGATAGTTTTTGTCCTTGAAATAACAAGTGGTAACCGACTCGAAGGTGGCAGGATCGGAGATAGCAATCGGCTTTGTTCCCCTAAAAGCCTGCTTATAAGTTCGCCAAATAGGTTCTTCCCAATAATAGTCAGACTGCTTGTCATAATGGCTTATAACGCCCACTACTCTAAAGCCTGTGATATCAATCTTTATTAAATCCCCTTGGTAATAGATCCCATTTTTGTCTTTGGCTAATCCCGATATATCAAGGCGCGCGAAACTCGCCATATCAGGTTTTATGATCTTGCGGGTATTTTTTCCTTGGTAGATGACATAATCCTGATTGATGATATAGCCCTCCACATAGGGACGCTTATATTTCTTAAAGGAACTCCATAGGGAATCCGTGCGATGGATATCGGATACAGTTATAGTATCTCGTACCACAGCCTCCTTTTCGGCTGTAGTAGGGAGTTGCTCCACAGGCTTTTGCTTGCAAGCAACGAGTAATAACGTAAAAAGTAAGAGACGATTCATAAGAGTTTCGAGTTTCGAGTTTTGAGTTGCTATTGTTGGTTTAATAATTTACTGACTTGCTCATTGGTTAGTGGACTCATTACCCCTTCGCGACCTAATTCGGCCAACCAATAGCCCTCAGCATTCTTAAAGAGATAGAGATTAGTACCTGGAGCGGAATCCACACGACAACCTCCTCGACGGCCCACAATGATAGCCAGAAGTTCTACGTCCTTGTTTTGGAACAATCTTGTAGTACCATCATACCAATAATTTTTATCGGCTAAGAAACCTCTGGAAACTGCCTTTAGAGAGGCATTGTCATAGCCTTTTACTACTACATATCGGCGTTCGCTCCTCCTCCATTTATGTTGGTCATTATCATACCACCCCTCGATCAAATGATAAATCTGTCCGTTATGCCTCCAAAAAGGATTATGCCTCGAAGAAGAATAGGAAAGCTGCTCAAAACCAGTGGTATCTATTTCTTTATTCTTTTGCTTATCGTCTTGAGAAGAGAATAATTCCCTTAGGGGTGTGTTTCCTTCTTTTAGCAGCGCCAACTGCTGGGGGCTGAGGTGAGGTACATAGAGGCTATCGTCATAAGTCTCATAATAAGCCTGATCCTCATAGATAAATAGGCTCTGATAATCCATATAGAAAAGGTTTTTCCCATACTCAGGGCGGTTTGTATAGTGGAAAGGCAGCTTTTTAAACCAATGATACACCCCATTCTTGTCATACTGATAGTAATAATGCCCTGGAACAATCTCAAAAGTAGCCACATCATAGCCAGAGAGTGGCTCTTTCCCTCTGTAGATCTTGTTTCCATCGGTTACAAAAACCTCAAACAACTTTTTTATTTTGCTCAAATCTTCCTTAGCTATAGGCACCCTAAGGTCTTTGTCCTCTAACGGATAGCTACTTTCATCATAATAGAGGTGATTTCTATCTATCAAATAGGAATCATTCAGCCTTCGTAAGGTAGGAATATCAAAATAATCAGGGAGTTCTACAAAGTAATCCTCCGCCCTCTCTTTATCGTATTCTGCATTATAACGCAATACATGGGTAGCGGTTTTGTATATATTATTCGATACCTGCTGTACCCGCTCTCCTTTGTAGATAAAGGGCTTCCCTCGGTAATAGGTATTGTCCTTGTCGGAGACAAATTCCTCATCTGCCAATTCCTTCTGAAGGGTAGCCACATCAGCTCCCTCTACCTTTTGGTCATAATAGTATAGATAGTTTTTGTCCTTGAAATAACAAGTGGTAACCGACTCGAAGGTGGCAGGATCGGAGATAGCAATCGGCTTTGTTCCTCTAAAAGCCTGCTTATAAGTTCGCCAAATAGGTTCTTCCCAATAATAGTCAGACTGCTTGTCATAATGGCTTATAACGCCCACTACTCTAAAGCCTGTGATATCAATCTTTATTAAATCCCCTTGGTAATAGATCCCATTTTTGTCTTTGGCTAATCCCGATATATCAAGGCGCGCGAAACTCGCCATATCAGGTTTTATGATCTTGCGGGTATTTTTTCCTTGGTAGATGACATAATCCTGATTGATGATATAGCCCTCCACATAGGGGCGCTTATATTCCCAAAAGGAACTCCATAGGGAATCCGTGCGATGGATATCGGATACAAGTATGGTATCTTGTACCACAGCCTCCTTTCCGGCTGTAGTAGGGAGTTGCTCCATAGGCTTTTGCTTGCAAGCAACGAGTAACAAAGTACAAAGTAATAGACGATTCATAAGAGTTTTGAGTTTTGAGTTTTGAGTTTTGAGTTACTATTGTTGGTTTAATAATTTACTGGCTTGCTCATTGGTCAATGGACACATTGCCCCCTCTCCGCTTAATTCGGCCAACCAATACCCCTGGGCATTCTTAAAGAGATAGAAATTAGGACTAGGGGCGGGATCCATACCCCAGCCTTTCTCATAGCCCTCATAGATAGCCAAAAGCTCCACGTCCTTGCTTGGGAACAGCCTTGTAGTACCATCATACCAATAATCTTTATCGGCTAAGAAACCATTGGGAACTACCTTTAGCGAGGCATTGTCATAGCCCTTTACTACTACATATCTACGTTCGCTCTTCCAATCATGTTGGTCACTATCATACCACTCCTTATAAATCAAATGATAAATCTGTCCCTGGTGTCTCCAAAAGAAATAGGAAAGCTCCTCAAAGCCTGTGGTGTCTATTTCTTTATTCTTTTGCTTATCGTCTTGAGAAGGGAATAATTCTCTTAGAGGTGTATTTCCTTCTTTTAGCAGCGCCAACTGCTGGGGGTTGAGGTGTGGTACATAGAGGCTATCGTCATAAGTCTTATAATAAGCCTGATCCTCATAGATAAATAGGAGCTGATTATCCATATAGAAAAAGTTTTTCCCATACTCAGGGCGGTTTGTATAGTGGAAAGGCAGCTTTTTACGCCAATTATACACCCCATTCTTATCATACTGATAGTAATAATGCCCTGGGACAATCCCAAAAGTAGCCACATCATAGTCATAGAGTGGCTCTTTCCCTCTGTAGAGCTTGTCCCCATCAGTTACAAAAACTTTAAACAACTTTATTTTACTCAAATTCTCCTTGGGAATAGGCACTCTAAGGTCTTTGTCCCTTAACGGATAGGTATTTTCATCATAATAGAGGTGGTTTTTATCTATCAAATAGAGATCATTCAGTCCTTTTAAGGTAGGAATATCAAAATAATCAGGGAGTTCCACAAAATAATCCTTCGCCTTCTCCTTTTCCTTATCATCATCTCCTCCATTATAGCGCAATACATGGGTAGTGGTTTTGTATATATTATTCGATACCTGCTGTACCCGCTCTCCTTTGTAGATAAAGGGCTTCCCTTGGTAATAGGTATTGTCCTTGTCGGAGACAAATTTCCCCTCTGCCCGTTCCTTCTGAAGGGTAGCCACATCAGCCCCCTCTACCTTTCGGTCATAATAGTATAGATAGTTTTTGTCCTTGAAATAACAAGTGGAAACCGACTCAAAGGTCGCAGGATCGGAGATAGCAATCGGTTTTGTTCCCCTAAAAGCCTTCTTATGAGTTCGCCAAATAGGTTCTTCCCAATAGTCAGACGGCTTGTCATGATGGCTTATAACGCCCACTACTCTAAAGCCTGTGGTATCAATCTTTATAAAATCTCCTTGGTAATAGATCCCATTTTTGTCTTTGGCAAAAATCAGGATTATGTCAGCTGCCGATCCCGATACATTGAGGATTGCAAAGCTCGCCATATCAGGTTTTATGATCTTGCGGGTATCTTTTTCTTGGTAGATGACATAATCCCTATTGATGATATAGCCCTCCACATAGGGGCGCTTATATTCCCAAAAGGAACTCCATAGGGAATCCGTGCGATGGATATCGGATACAGCTATAGTATCTTGTACCACAGCCTCCTTTTCGGCTGTAGTAGGGAGTTGCTCTACTGGCTTTTGCTTGCAAGCAACGAGTAACAAAGTACAAAGTAATAGACGATTCATGATAGTTTTGAGTTTTGAGTTATAGGGTTTTAGATAATGACAAGTAAGTAGTCACTTGTCATTAGTCACTATTCATTAGTTGTTGGTTCATCGGTCATCCATTGCCATCGTTTACTGATATCATAGGTTTGTTGCTCATAGATAACCTTCTCGCCTTCTAAGAAAGCATTTTTTCCCCATACGAGCGGAGTGGTATATTTGAAAGGGAGTTTTTCTCCATCCATGTAAATACCATTTTTGTCATAAACAAGATCTCCAGGGTACTCTGGCACTATCCCAAAAGTATGAGCATCATAGGGTGTAGGGTCGCTCCCATGATAAATAGTCTTACCATCGGAGATATAAGAATAGGTTCCAAAAGTTTGTATCTTGTCAAAATCTCTTTTTTTGATAGGGAGTACTTTTTCTCTAAAGAACACATGGTTTTTGTCCATAAGATAATCTGAAGAAGCGCCTGAAAGGCTATCAATAAAAAGTCCCTTAAGGGTGGCAACATCCATATAGGATACTTCCTTCCAATAAGGAGCGTCATCTCCCCCAACGTCCAATGTTAAAGCAAGTACATACCGAGAGGTCTTGAAAAAATCCTCTGTCACGAGCTCTACAGGCTCTCCCTTATAAGTGAGGATTTTATCCTTGTAATAAGTATGGTTTTTATCTGCTACTGCATAGGTAATACCAGATAATCTTATATATTGGCTATCAGAACCTTCTATCTTTTTCTCACAGAAATACAAAAACTCCTTGTCCTTGAAATAATAGCATGGAGTATAATGATCATACGCCATTTCAAAGGATTCTGGGTGGGCTACCTCCATAGGTTGCGTACCTAAGAACACTTTCTTATTGGTTTTCCAAATAGGCGTATTTTCCTCACTCAGAGGTATCTCTTTTACACCAACTATTTTAAAGCCTGTGGTATCCATTGGGAAGAAATAGCCACGGTAATAGATGCCGTTTTTGTCCATGGCAAACCCATCTCCTTTTCCCTTGAAAGTAGCCATATCAGGGCTAAGGCGTAGGGTGGCTTTCTTGCCCTGATAGAGTACATAATCCTCATAGACAACATATTCTTCACTATAGTTATTACCATATTGGTCAGAGAAATAGCCTTTATAGTCATCTGGGTCAGTTATGGACACTATATGAGTTGTCAAACCCTCTGGGTAATCTTTCTGCTCCGCAGGCTTTTGCTTGCAAGCGACGAGTAACAAAGTACAAAGTAAAAGACGATTCATGATAGTTTTGAGTTGGTTATTAGCTAATTGACTCATTGGCTAATTGGCTTATTAGATTGCAAATATACTCTTTTTTTCTTAATTTTGTACCCTGATAGCTGATTATTTATGACTTACCAGAATATTCATATCAACAATGCTACCCCTGAGGATTTTGCCCAAGGAGCACACACGACCCTATATTATATCTTTCTCTTACAGGGAGATAGCCTCTTTAGTGTCGACTTCAACGACTATACTTCCCAAGGCTATTCCCTGCTGTTCCTCTCCCCTTACCAGTATTTCCAATGGAAAGAAATCGCACCCAAAATGGACTTTATCGCCTTCCATGGGGATTTCTATTGTATAGAGTATCACAAGAAGGAAGTAGCTTGTAACGGCTTATTATTCAACAATATATACCAACAACCCCATTTTGAGGTCTCTCAGGCGGTTTTTGGAGAACTCAAGGGGCTATTGGACAAAATGCAAGCCATTGCTTCAGACTCCAATCCTTACCAAATTGCAGTACTTAAGAGCTATTTACAACTAATCTTGGCCATCGGAAGCCGAGAAAAACAGCACTTTTTGAGCCACTTGAAAGAAGAGAACCCTTTGCAAAACCCTGTGGCCAATTTCCAAGAGCTTTTGGAGGCCAACTTTCTCAAGGAAAAGGATATCAGCTTCTATGCCGAGGCCTATCACCTTTCAATCAGTGCTTTCTCCAAGCGTATCAAGCAGTATTATGGGAAGACCCCTTCGGCGCTGCTAAGGGAGCGCTTGGTTTTGGAGGCCAAAAAGCTACTGCACCTCACCCATAAGTCGGTCAAGGAAATCGCCTTTGAACTCTGCTTTGAGGATGCTTTCTACTTCAGCCGTTATTTCAAGAAGGAAGTAGGGGTTTCCCCAAAGCAATTTAGGGAGAGTGTAGGAATTTCGATAGTGGCAAAATAATCTATGTTTGTGGCAAAAAAGTCCATTCTTATTTGGAAAATGCTTTGTATTTTTGCACCCTGAAAATAATACATAGTCATATGCAACAATTATTAGAAAAATTGGCTGGATTACAGTCACAGTTTATCAACTTTATTCGCATTGCGATTTTTATCGTAATGGCGTGGATTGGCGGCCTCAAAGTATGTCAGTACGAAGCCGATGGGATTGTTCCCTTTGTTACCAATAGCCCTTTTATGAGTTTCTTCTATGCCAACTCAGGTAAAACCGCTATTGATGAGAACGGTGTTACAGGTGAGGCTAACAAAGGTAAAGAAATAGCAGAATACAAATTGCACAAAAACCCAGAGGGGAAAATGGTAGCTGCCAATATAGAATGGCATAAGCAAAACAACACCTATACTTTCTCTTATGGCTTAGGAGCGTTCATCTGCCTAATTGGTTTGCTTACGCTTTTGGGTATTTGGTCTCCTAAAATAGGACTTATCGGGGGATTACTTACTTTTGGTATGTCTATCGTTACCCTTTCCTTCCTTATCACTACCCCAGAGGTATATGTACCTAACTTAGGGGGTGATATGCCTACCCCTAACCATGGCTTCCCTTACCTATCAGGAGCAGGACGCTTGGTACTGAAAGACATTATCATGTCGGCTGGCGGACTTATTGCCGCTTCTGATGCAGCAAGACGCCTGTTAGCAGAGAACAAATAAAGAACCTATCTAAGAAATAAATAGCCCCAAACCGAGTGGTTTGGGGCTATTCTTATTTAATATATTATGGTCTTATTTTCTGGTAGGTAGTGGGTAGGTACCCTCTACAAGAATGCTCTTATCTACATCTTGGATATTGCGATGACCAGAGAAGGCCATAGTAGTATCCATTTCATCATAGAGGATTTGTAGGGCACGAGTTACCCCTTCTTCTCCATAAGCACCCAATCCGTATACGGGAGCACGACCGAGCATGATACCCTTGGCTCCCAATGCCCATGCCTTAAGCATGTTCTGTCCTGTATAGAAACCAGAGTCTATCCATACCTCTGTTTGGCTACCTACAGCACTTACGATATCGGGTAAGGCTTTGATAGTGGAGATAGTATCGTCCATCTGGCGACCTCCATGGTTGGAGACAATAATGGCATCAGCTCCGTATTTTACCGCTTCTTGCGCATCTTCGGGGGTCATGATCCCCTTAAGGATAATAGGTCCTCCCCAAAGTTCCTTAATCTCGGCTATATCCTTCCAGCTAAGGCTTGGGTCAAACTGTTCTTTTGTCCAAGAAGAGAGTGAAGAAAGGTCGGATACGTTCTTGGCATGTCCTGCAATGTTGCGGAACGTCCAACGACGACTACCAAATACATAACGCAAGCCCCAAGGAATTTTAGTAGAAAGATTAAGTAGATTAGGAATGGTAAATTTTGGAGGGGTAGAAAGTCCATTCTTAATATCACGGTGGCGGTTTCCGAGCACTTGCAAATCCACAGTTACCATAAGAGCAGAACATTTGGCTTCCTTAGCACGGCGAATAAGGTCTTTCATAAACGCACGGTCACGCATCACATAGAGCTGGAACCAGAAGGGTTCTACACCTGCCTCTACCAAATCCTCAATAGAACAGATGGACATAGTAGAAAGGGTAAAAGGAATGCCAAACTTCTGTGCTGCTTTTGCCATGTGAATCTCCCCATCAGCCCACATCATTCCCATAAAGCCCACAGGAGCGGTCATAGCAGGGAATTTCACTTTTTGTCCCAACAGGGTAGTTTCAAGAGTACGGTTATCCATATCCACCAATATCCTTTGACGAAATTTGATAGGATTAAAGTCTGTTTCATTCTCACGATAGGTGGCTTGTGTCCAGGATCCTGTATCCACATATTCATAGAACATCTTAGGTACATTGTGCTTACAAACTACACGCAAGTCCTCAATATCAGTCATTTTTGTTAAATCTCTCATTCTATAAATTTTTATTATATTGTTTTTATTAGAAATAAATTCAGTAAAAAAGTATCTTCTCCTTTTCGGTGGCAAATGTAAGAATTTATTTTAGTATATGTCATATTTATTTCTTATTTTTTTTATATATGGAAGAAAGATTCCCCATTCTTTATGATAGGATACAAGTTAAAGTCACTGAATACCTGTAGACGAATATGTAATTCACATCAGTAAGATTTTGGGGTAGAAGCTAATAATCTTTACGATAGGTAGTCTTCCGTCTTCGCTTGAGAGGATCCTTGACCTCGGAGCGGAACATAGAGCGGAAAATCCTTACAATTACCATCACAAGTGACAAAGCGAAAAATATACACAGCACTTGTACCCATAGGGGTAATTCCTTGGTAAGCACTCCATAGATAAGTCCCGCACATAGCCCCATAGTCATAGTGAGAATGACCCCATAGAGCAACCCTTGGGCTAAATAGTTGCCATAGTTCTTCATAGGTCGGTCGGTAAGATAGCCGTAAATTCCCCAATAGGCGAAAACTGCAATGACAAAAAATATAATTAGTGCTATGATTTTCACTACAATATATACATCTGTAACAATGATCTCATCTGTGGAGGCTTTATAGCGAATGTCGTAGGAAGAATCCCCCCCTACATTAGTGGCAAAAGGCAGTGCTCGCTCTAATTCCTGCCCTGACTCTACAGTAAACGTAACCACAGGCGTACCCATTTCTACATATCTTGTGCGTCCATCTGAATCTCTTTCCTCACTCGTATAGGTATCCTCATACCTTACCACCTGAGCGGTATAGGGCTTAAAGTCACTATCAGAAGCCAGCTGATAGAGTTGTTTCACGGTACTTGTCCCTAAAAGTAACATAAAGGGGGTAAGCCCCACCAATAGGGAGATAGGCACCCAGATAAAAAAGGCAGTGAGGCAGCCCGCTTTCCCTTTGTCTTTATCCTTAGACTTACGATTGCTTTTTCTGATAATCAGATATGTAAGTCCTACTGAAATGGCAAAAAACAGGAAGACAATGATTCTATTGATAACTATTTCATCCATAAGCGGTTATTATTGATATATCCTTCTTTTAGAAGGTTTTTCACATTCAGATACAAAAATGGTTTTAGGCTCCACCTTGAGCTTTTTAAGGTCTGTCTGATAACACTTGGGTTGTACAAAGTCAAACCTATAATACTCAATATTATTTAGGGTATCCTTATAGATATTTTTACCTTTATCATACGCTAAAAAATCCCGATTAATAGGATCGGGCTTCACACTACCCCCTTTTATCTTCATAAAAAACGCCTTAGGTTCTTCCAAGTTGGAGATACTAAGGAAGTCTTTAAGCTCCTTATCCCCTTGGTCTCCCGACTTCTCCTTAGCAAAAAGCACCTTTCTTAGCTCTTTCATAGGGATTTTATCAATTCCTTTTTTGAGTTCCCGTATAAGTTGCTTACTGCTCTCTACATCAGCTTGGTTAAAAAAGAGCAAACACTCATAGCCCTCTTTGGTTACCAAAGCGCCTGCCCCATCTATCTGGTATTCTGAAAGTTTCTGAAAAGAAATAAGAAAGTCATTATTATCCTGTAAGTCAATCTGATAGGTATTCTTTAGTTCACCAAAAAGTTGAGCAAACCCGAACGTTTTCAGATCTGTAATCAGAGAAAAAGAATTCCCTACCTCTTCTCTTGAGAACGTATGTACATAGCGAGAAGAAAGACAATTGGGGTTATCATTGAAAACTGAATATGTTTTTCCTTTCTCAAATCGGATATAGTTTTTCCCATCTTCAAAATTAGCAAAACGAATACGGACTTTGTCTTTCCCAATAGAGTCATTCCGCTGCCCATACACAACAAATAGTGGTTCCTTTTTCGGTTTGAAGAGGATGATACCGTCCTTTTGAACCTCATAACTCCCTGGTACAGCTGTCATATAGCCCCAAAGGACAAATATTTTGTTAGGCAAGAGCATAATGCCCCCTCCACGCCCTCTGTAATTGCCTGAAATATCTTTTTCTTGGGCATATACAAGGCTTCCTATAAAAGAGAAAGCCAGCAATAAGAGTATTTTTGTTTTCATGATATCAGTTTTAAAATTTCATCTTTCAACTGCTTGCAATTACGATTCCTTTGAAGATTGGCTAATTAGCCATTATTTCTCTTCTTTGGGAAGGTCATTCACACTCGGAGACAAAGATGGTTTTAGGCGCTACCTTGAGCTGCTTAGGGTCTGTGATGCTCCCCTGTGTCTTGACCTGCAAGTATAGCCTAACTTCATCATCTTCAAAAGGCTTTGAAGTATAACTACCCGCCACTACTCTCCCATCTTTCTTTAGAACAATGAGTGCCGTAGGAGGCTCTATGTTCTCTGCATAAAGGAAAGAGATAGACTTCTGACTTATATCTTTTGATTTTTCTTTAGGAACAAAAAACCTTTTGAGATCCTCTTTAGGTACTTTCTTCAATCTTTCCTTAACCATTTTTAGTTCCTCCTCTGGCCATTTCCCTCTATGGAAAAAAGCCCCTTTTTCCCCTTCTAACTCCATAGGTACGAGCACTACATTTGCCTTCTCACGACTAAGTCTATCATAGTAAATCAAGAAATCATTATACGCTCCCAAGTCAAATTGCAATGTATTCTTAATCCCCTCTCCCTCAAATAAATAAGACACCTCTTCATCATAGTATCCTATATGATGTATAAGAGTAAGCGTACTACCTACCTCCTTCCTGTCAAAGGTATGTATATACTCGTGAGAAAAACAGTTAGGGTGATCATTGAACACACTATAGGTCTTTCCACTCTCATACTGAATATAGCTCTTCCCTTCTTCAAAATTGGTAAAGCGGATACGCACCTTATCCTTCCCAATGGAATCATTGTGATATCCATATACTAAGAACAAAGGTTCCCGCTGAGGCTTTAATAAGTAGACCCCATCGGGTATCTTTTGGTAATAGCCACGAATAACTGTCATATAAGTCCAAGCGGCAAAAGTCTTATTCGGGAAAAGCATAATGCCCGATTCGGGCTGTTTGTAGCTTTCTATTAGTTTCCTATCTTGAGACAGAAGGTTATTGGTTACGAAAAAGAAAGTCAGTAATAAAAGTGTTTTTGTTTTCATAAGCATTTTAGTCATTATTCAGGAAACAATGGTGAGATTTTTATTTTTAGTTTTTTCATATCTATTTCTGATTTTTTTGTATCTATAAGATTATATTTGTGATATGTCCGATCTCGTTCCGCCTCTTTATATATATTTTTTTCTTTATCATAAGTAATTTTCCCCATATATTCATAGGGAGAAGTACCCTCTCTTTCATATTTTTCTCTAAAGATAGTATTGGAATCCTCTATCCCTAATTGAGATTGTACCACCTTCAACATTTCTTTTTCATTTTCATTTTTTTTCCTGATATAAATATAGTTTTTTATTTCCTTTAATGGTGTTTTTTCTATATTAGAGCGTATTTTTGCAAGTGCTTCTTTATTCTTTTCTAAGGTTTCTTCTTCGTTCATTAAAAGAAGTATCTCCATTCCATCTTTATTCATAAAAGCAGCTATACTTTCCCTCTGATATAGAGAATAACTATGACAGAAAATGATATAATCATTATAAGCTGGATTCATACCTACTTCGTAAGCATTTTTTATGCCTACAAACTTCTTATTATATTCTTCAAAGAGGCTTTCCCCTATAAAAGTAATAGATTTCCCTACCTCTTTTCTATCAAAAGTATGTACCAAATCATTATCTTCGTTGAAAACAGAGTAATATCCGCCCCTCTCCAAGTGAATATAGTTCTTTCCCAGCTGAAAATTCACTAGCTCCACCCGTATTTTATCCTTGGATAAGTCCTTATCATTACGCGCATAGACCAGAAAAAGCGGTTCCTTCTGAGGTTGCAACCATATCATCCCATCTTTTTGTACTTGGTAGTCTCCCTTTACCCCTGCCAAGGGATTCCATAGTAAGAACTTCTTATCAGAGAGCAAGAAAAGCCCCCACTTACGCCCTTGGTAGAAACCTTCAAGTTGGTTATTTTGAGCCTGTATAAAGCCTCCTAAAGAAAAGAAAGCTAGTAATAAAAGTATTTTTGTTTTCATAAAGGTAAAGGATAACTAAGCAATCGAATATCGGTAATTATAGAAAGGGTAATAGTAAGACTATCGCCTTGAGTAAGCATCATATAAGAGCAAAGGGCAAAGAAAAAGAGAATCCTCTTTTTCATATAATTAAACTTTAAAAACACTATCCCTATAGCGCAACAAATATAGTAAATTCCTTTTAAAAAAGCAGAATTTCTTACGACTTTATTGCTATGTTTATTTTTTTGACTACCTTTGTCCCAAAATATAACTAATGAGTGCCATTGTAGCCATTGTTGGACGCCCTAATGTAGGCAAATCCACTTTTTTCAACCGTCTTGTTCAGCGCCGTGAGGCTATCGTAGATAGCATCAGTGGGGTTACCCGCGACCGCCATTATGGAAAAACCGACTGGAACGGACGTGATTTCTCCGTGATTGATACAGGTGGTTATGTAGCAGGAGGTGATGACGTATTCCAAAAAGAAATAGACAAGCAAGTGAACCTCGCCATAGAAGAAGCTGATGCCATTATCTTCCTAACCGATGTGGAGAGTGGTATCATGAGTACCGATGAGGAAATTGCCCAGTTGCTACGTCGAAGCAAAAAGCCTACTTTCCTTGCTGTGAACAAAGTGGATAATACCAAGCGAGCCATGGACGCCAATGAGTTCTACGCCTTGGGCTTTGAGGAGCTTTTCCCTATCTCCAGTGTCAATGGGAGTGGCACAGGTGAACTCTTGGATGCGGTGGTTAAGGTACTGCCTGAAGAGGAAAAAGAGGAGGAAACGACCCTCCCTCGTTTTGCCGTAGTGGGGCGCCCCAATGCTGGTAAATCATCCTTTATCAATGCTCTTATCGGGGAAGAACGCTATATCGTAACCGACATCGCTGGTACTACCCGCGATGCGATTGACACCCGCTATAATCGCTTTGGCTTTGAATTCAATCTGGTAGATACGGCAGGGATTCGTCGCAAAGCAAAAGTCAAAGAAGACTTGGAGTTCTACTCGGTGATGCGTTCGGTACGCACCATTGAGCACTCCGATGTATGTCTGCTCCTTGTAGATGCCACTCGTGGCTTCGAGGGGCAAGATGCCAATATCTTTTGGCTGGCACAGCGCAACAAGAAAGGCGTAGTCATCTTGGTCAACAAATGGGATTTGGTAGAGAAAGACACCCATACCACCAAGCACTTTGAGGAAGGGATTCGCAAGATCATTGCCCCTTTTACCGATGTGCCTATTATCTTTATCTCCGCCCTAACTAAACAACGTATCTATAAAGCAATAGAGAAAGCGGTAGAGGTATATCAAAACCGTAGCCAGCGTATCAAGACCTCCGAGCTCAACGAGTATATGCTCCCAATCATCGAGGCTACTCCCCCACCTGCTACCAAAGGAAAGTATATCAAGATCAAGTACTGTATGCAGCTACCTACCAACTTGCCTCAGTTTGTCTTTTTTGCCAACCTTCCCCAATATATCAAGGATCCTTACCGCCGCTTTGTGGAGAACAAACTCCGAGAGAAATTCAACTTTGAAGGGGTACCTTTGGATATTTTCTTTAGGGAAAAGTAATGATTTATAAAACCTTATAAAATTAATTCTATGGAAACTTTAATAGTACATGCTGAAATTCAAACCGTTAACATCCCCTTACTAGAGCAATTTTTCAAAAGAATCAATGCTAAAAAAGTTGTTTTTGAAAAGAAAGATCCAACCGAGATGAGTGAAAAGGAATACTTTGCAATGATTGATGAAGCTATACAACAAGAGGGAAAAAAAGTAACTATTGAAGAACTTAGACAAAGATATTTAAAATGATAAAAGAGGAAATAGAGCTAGAAAAGGAAGAATATACATTTGAAGAAACTAAAAAATTTCTTGATCACTTAGAGATTTTAAAAATCTCTAACAAAATAAAATAGAATAAAAAATATGAGAATTATTTTGTTCATCATTTTAGTCCTTGTATTTTATATCTTATCGATAGTAATGTACAAGAAATATCATGGCAAGAAATTACTATTCTATTATCTTGCATGCCTTTTAGGTGCATGCATAATGTATATGCTTAGTTTAGTTCTAGTCGCAAAGTATAGTACGGAAATGATGGATGTTTGCCATGATTTCTACAATTCTATACTTGTTATTATTATGACAAATTTAATAATCATTATAATGGAAGCTCTTGTAAATTTCCTCATTAAGTTTATGATGAGTTTCCATGTAAAATACAATGGTTTTGTTATGAATGATGAACGTATTCAAGTAATAGATAAGTTCAAATCCTTATTCATAAAATGGGGTAGAATCCTTTATCTAACAGGGTGTATAATTTTAATTACAGGATGTATGTTTAGTTAAAGGAGGTTCCTACTGTTTATTGTAAAACTCTCATTATAGAAACGATTTATGAAAGATATAAATAACAAAGAAATGTTTCCCATCCAACAATCTTATTCGAAAGAAGAACAGATTAAGCGTTATTGGAAATGTAACTATACAGCTGCAGAATCACAATTAGCGTATTGGATTCTGCTACCTAAGGACGTAAAACCTGTACAGATTGAAAAGCGACCTATAGAAGGACTTGACATTAATAATATCGGGCAATATGTTAGTGTTGACAAAACCTGTTCGATGTTAGAGGTCTCCGTATATTATGAACATTGTTGGTATGAAATGAACTCTGCAGATTGGCTTGCTAAAAAACTTAATCTGATGGGAGAAGATATTCTTCATTACAGAAAGATTAATGGAACTTCAACAGGAACCTATGCTGACATCCTCACGGCAAAGACAACAAATAAAGGTGAGAGTGTAATATCTCGTTTTTCAGTGCTAAAAGACTATGATCCTGATTTTTCAGGATCCAATTATTTTATGGTAAAAACATCGTGCTTTGAAGAAGATTATCAAGAAAGGATGTTCGATATGCTCCAAATCACAAATAATTGGGATTTGATAAACAAGACGAATTGGAACATGGCAGAAAATTTACAACCCTTTAGTTTCAACTTCAAACAAAATAATTTCACATTTTATTTCCCAACATCATGGAAGATGTTCAAGGATAGCAATCATGATAATTTGTCCACCCAACCTATTCGTTTTCTTCTTAAGCATGAAAACGAAGGAAAGAATATTAGTGTAGTCAATATATATTTGTATGCGAAGACAAGCAAAGAAAATTTTGAAAGCATCGCCTCTAATATAGAAACACGTTTAAAAAACATATCAGAATTTGAATGCAAAATACAAAAAAAGGTAGCTGATAATATTCTGAATCCAAAATTAGAAAAAGCATGGTACATTCAAGGAGATTTAGAATATCCTAAAAAGCAACTCAGAGCTTTTCTTATATCATATCTTATACAAAGTAATAGTGGCATCTGTTATATTGAATCAATTGGACCGAGACCCAGCTTAAATAATTATTATTGGGAAGCAAGCAAACGATGTATAGAGTTAATAGTCGAATCATTCAATAACTTGGATTTCTCCAAGGAATAGAATTTGTAAAAGGCTCCTATCCGAGATATTGATTGTAACGACTTCCTTTACTATCATATTTTATCAATTTGGAGTTTTTTATAATACCAGCTGTGTCTATTTCTTACAACTCCATCACCACCTGTGTTGGTAATGTACAAGTTTCGGAAGAGAATACGAGTGAAAATGGTAGTGTATATAAAGTGTCAGGAGAAACAGACGCCATTGGTAAAGATATTCCTTTCTCCTGCTCCTTATATCAAACCTACAGAAGTGATTTGTGAAGAAGCACAACGAGAAGTCTTCGACCTTATACAAGAAATCATTTTTTCAGACAATACATTGATTCTAAAAGGAATAAGCAAAGAAAACCAATACTGGATGGAGTACTATATCACAGAGGGGCAATGGGTATTACTATAGGTATACCACTTTCTTGGTCTCAAAAAAGTCTTCTTCAAAGACATCGGAAAGGTTATAGACAGCAGCAGAAGGAAAAGCCGACAATTCTTCAGTAAGGTCGCCACCTTTCAGATAGAGGATTCCCCGCTTATCTCCCTTATTGGTTACAGGCTTGAGCAGATGCTTGGTAAGCTTGTAGAAGTCGTCCATTTGGGTAACCGCACGGCTTACAATATAGTCGTACTGACCCTCAAGGGTCTCCACCCGTACCTGCTGGTAGGTTACATTGGTAAGAGACAAAGCATTGGCTACTTCCTGTACCACCTTTATCTTTTTGCCTATGGAATCCACCAAGTGGAAAGACACCTCTGGGTAGAGAATAGCCAGTGGAATCCCAGGAAAACCACCGCCTGTACCTACATCCAAGACCTTTATTCCTGACTCAAAAGAACATATCTTAGCTATTCCTAAAGAATGCAAGAGATGATGTAGCACAAAATGCTCCATATCCTTGCGAGAAATCACATTGATACGTGTATTCCAATCCTTGTAAAGGCTTATCGCCTCAGTATATTGTGCGATTTGTTTAGGGGTAAGTTCAGGAAAATACTTAAGTAACAACTCCATAAGGACAAAGTATTAAGAGTGCCAAAAGTAGGATAATATTTCCATTCCTACAAATTATCAAGAAAGATTTTAAAAATATTTGTACATTCCAAAAAATAATAGTACCTTTGCCGCGCTTTCTTTTATGGAAGCTTTACAGAGTTAAAAATAAGTAAACATTTAATTTAAGATATTAATATTCAATCCGATGAAAAGAACATTTCAACCCTCAAAGAGAAAAAGAAGAAATAAACACGGTTTTAGAGAACGTATGGCAACAGCAAACGGACGTAAGGTATTGGCACGCCGTAGAGCTAAAGGAAGAAAAAAACTTACTGTTTCCTCTGAACCAAGACATAAGAAATAATGTTTATAACTTTCTGTAACAAGTAAGGTGCCATCTGAAGATAGATAGCACCTTTTTTTGTTTTTCACATACTCACTTACGCAACTTTACTATTCATTATTTATTTTTCACTTATGAAGTCTATCGCAGAAATTCGTCGTGATTTCCCTATCTTAGAAAGAAAGATAGGTGAGAATCCTTTAGTATACTTTGACAATGGGGCTACTTCTCAGAAGCCTCAGCAGGTCATTGATAGTATTGTAAACTTCTATACAACGTACAATGCCAATATCCACCGAGGAGTACATACCCTCAGCCAAGAGGCGACTAATGCTTATGAAGAGGCAAGGAGAAAACTCCAAAAGCATATTAATGCAGCCAAATCCTACGAGGTGATTTTCACCAGTGGCACTACTGAAGGGATTAATTTGGTAGCTACTTGCCTTACTCCTTTTGTAAAGAAAAATGATGAGATATTAGTCCTCACTACAGAGCATCATAGTAATATCGTACCTTGGCAGTTTCTATGCGAGCGTACAGGAGCCATCCTCCGCCCTATTCCTATAGATGAAAAAGGAATGATTATTCTAGAGGATTTTAAATCAATACTCTCAGAGCGTACCAAAGTAGTCAGCTGTCAACATGTGTCCAATGCCTTGGGCAATGTACATCCTGTCAAGGAAATCATTACTTTAGCCCATAGTGTAGGCGCCGTAACTCTCATTGATGGTGCCCAGAGTTGTCCACACTTTACTATAGATGTACAGGACTTAGATGCTGACTTCTACGTGGCTTCAGGTCATAAAATGTATGCCCCTACAGGTATCGGCTTTCTCTATGGAAAAGAGGTATGGCTTGAGAAACTCCCTCCTTACAAAGGTGGTGGAGATATGATTAAAACCGTTTGTTTTGATAAAACTACTTATGCTGATCTCCCTTATAAGTTAGAGGCAGGAACGCCAAATATCTGTGGTGGTATCGCATACGGGGTAGCTATTGATTATATGCATTCCTTGGGCATGACTAACATTGCTGACCATGAACATGCCCTGCTAAGATATGCCCACAAGCAAATTCACAACATAGGTGGCATTACCATCTATGGTACAAACGATTTAGATCATAAGGCAGGAGTAATCTCCTTTAATATCAATGGTGCTCATCCTTATGATATAGGAACCCTCCTTGATCAAATGGGAATTGCTGTACGTACAGGACATCACTGTGCTCAACCTGTAATGGATTTCTACCATATTCCAGGTACCGTGCGAGCAAGTTTCGCTGTCTATAACACTCTTGAGGAAGTAGATAGACTCATTGAAGGTATCAGAAAGGCAATAAAGATGCTTTTATAATATTTTTAACTTATTCAAAATGAACTATTTCTATTGAGTAAAAAAATATTTATTTTTCACTTGTCAATTAAAAAAATAGTTGTACCTTTGCCATGTCTTAAAAGCCACATGCGGGTGTGGTGAAATTGGTAGACACGCCAGACTTAGGATCTGGTGCCGTGAGGTGTGTAGGTTCGAGTCCTATCACCCGCACTAAACTCTCAGAAAAGTTCTGAGAGTTTTTTTATATAAAAGAGTCTGTATGTTAGCATCTTTCCAAAATCATCTCCAGCGAAATTTCCCTTTTCTGTGGCAGAAAAGAATCATCCTTGCCATTAGCGGTGGTATTGATAGCGTAGTATTGGCTTACCTGCTCAAGGAATTACAAATCCCTTTCCTTATGGCACATTGCAACTTTCAATTACGAGGAGAAGAAAGTGAAGGTGATCAGCATTTTGTAGAAGCCTTGGCTCAGAAACTCTCAATGCCTTTGGAGGTCAAGCGATTTACTACAAAAGAGTATGGAAAAACACATGCACTCAATACCCAATTAGCTGCCCGTGTTCTCCGTTATGAATGGTTTGAACAAATCCGACAAAAAAAAGGATATGACTATATTCTTACCGCTCATCAGGCTAATGATTCTTGGGAAACATTTTTAATAAATACCTCACGTGGTACAGGGCTTAAAGGCCTTTTAGGAGTTCCTGTACAAAATAATACTATCTTACGTCCACTATTAGGATTCTCTAGAGAGGAAATTCTTGCTTTTGCTAAGGAAAATAATATTATTTGGCGTGAGGATAGCTCTAATAACTCCGATGCTTATACCCGTAATAAGATTCGGCATCATATCTCCCCTATTCTATCTCAGATACATCCCAATTTCTTAAAAAACCTTGAAAAGACCCAACATATCCTACAACTAACATATTCTTTTATAGAAGAACAATTAGAAAAGTACAGAAAAAAATGCTTTATCATAGGGACACCTATTATATTTTTAGTTAATATACTCAAGGATCATCCTCACAGAAGTTTTCTATTATATGAATTACTTTCCCCTTATGGGTTTACAGGAATAGAAATCTTGGAACGATTTTTGTATGCATCCACAGGTAAACAAATATTTTCCAACACTCATCGTATTCTTTCAAACAGAGGACAATGGCTTATTCTCCCAATAGAAAAAAATACTACAACTAATATCTTTTATATCCATAAAGAAGATAAAAGTATTGATTACCCTTTAACTATTCATTTAGAGGAGATATCAGCTATAGAAAAATCTAAGAAAGGAACCATTTTTCTTGATAAGGAAAAAATTCAGTTTCCTTTATGTATTCGTAAACGTAAAAAAGGTGACATTTTCTATCCTTATGGGATGAATGGAAAGAAAAAAACCTTAAGCAAATATTTTAAAGATGAGAAATATTCACTCTATGAAAAAGAAAATCAATGGCTTTTAGTAGATAATACCGACCAAATCCTCTGGGTAATAGGCAAGCGACCTGATGAACGCTTTCTCGCTACAAAGAATACAAAAAGAATATTAGATATTTCCATAAAAACAATACAATAAATATTAACCTAAAATATCCTCTTATGAAGAAATTATTAATTATATCCTCTCTTATTACTTTTATCGCCTGTGGAGGTGAAAATCTTAAAGAAAATCCTAATGATCCTTACAAAAAAATAGAAGAAATTCAAAAGAGGAAGGAAGTTTATACTCCTCATCTTCCAATAAACTATCAGAAGATAACCGTTCCTTCTAAACTAAAATATTACTATCAAAGCATTAATTTCAATAAAAATGGAGAAGCTTTAAAAGAAGATTTAGCAATCCTTACCATTACTAAACATACAAAAATCCTTGCTTATGGAGAGCGACATCCTTTTTTAGAAAAAGCCAATGCAGACCCTAACAACCCTCAGAATATTTTACTAGTCTACACAGGTGAAAGTCGTCCTAAGAGCCATATTCAAAAGCGCTATAATTCTCAAGGAGATGTGAATACAGAACATATCTATCCTCAGAGCTACTTAAAGAAATACAATAATCCTGAATCTCCCTTGGGCGATTTACATCATTTACAGTATATTGATAGCAACATGAACTCTTCTCGTGGAAACCTCCCTTATGGTGAAGGAAAAGGAGAAGCAAACAGAAGCACTAAAGGAAAATTCTGGTACCCTTCTGATGAATATAAAGGAGATATTGCTCGTATGATTATGTATATGTATCTGCGTTATAACCTGCCTTGGAATCATGTAAGCACTGAGGGAATAGGTCTTTTTCTCAAATGGAATGCTGAAGATAGAGTATCTCCTTTGGAACTACAACGTAATAATGAAATAGAACAAGCTCAAGGTAACCGTAATCCTTTTATTGATAATCCATACTTAGCTACCAAAATATTTGGAGAAATAAAGAATTATTCTCCTGAAAATTCTTGGAAATAACTTATTAAAGCGAAAAATTAAATCTTATCTCTTTTTTCTTGCTTTAGAAAAATAGAATTCATATCTTTGCACTACCCATAAGGATATAACAACTTTATAATAAAAACACTTTGCTATGAAAAAAATATTCTTTATTTCTTCCCTACTTATCTCTTTGATAGGATGCAGTGGAGAAAATTTTGCAGATATGCAGATTGAAAAACCTAAAAATCCTCAGGAAAATCCTCAAAATCCAATTACTCCAAATCATAAGGATTCTATTAAAACTCCTGATAAACCTACCCCTCCTCCCACACCTCCAAAACCTACCCCCAATACAGGGGATATAACAGTACCCCTAAAGTTGAAGGCTTACTATCAAGGTGTGGATTTCACTAAGAGCGGAGAAGTTCTTAAAGATGAGTTAGCCACCCTTACCATAACCAAGCACAGGACTTATCTTGGGTATGAGCGACGTCATAACTACTTACCTAAAGCCGATGCGGATCTCTCTCATGGAGGAAATGTTATATTGGTATATACAGGTGAAAGTCGTAATTATCAAAACCATGTTAATACAGAACATATTTACCCACAGAGTTTATTTAACAAAGCGGCTAAACCCAAAGGAGACTTACATCACTTACGTGCTTGTGATATTAATGTAAATTCCAATCGTGGAAATCTACCTTTTACTGAAGGAAGTGGAAAAGCTAGAAAAATAGGAAGAGGTTGGTATCCTTCCGATGAGTTCAAAGGGGATGTGGCTCGTATGATTATGTATATGCACTTACACTACAACCTTCCTTGGAATGCAGTAAGTACCAATGGTATAAAGCTATTTCTCAAATGGAATGCAGAGGATAAAGTATCTCCTTTAGAACTACAACGCAATAATGTTATAGAAGAAGCTCAAGGCAATCGTAATCCTTTCATTGATAATCCTTATTTGGCTACTAAACTTTGGGGAGGTGATACTGCAGAGAATACTTGGAAATAATCCATATCAGCTAGCTTAAGACTCAAAAATTAAGAGTTACTCTTTCAAAGAGAAAAACTTACAAATTAATATCTTATAGGAGATATGTTTAAAAGACATACCTCCTATATTTTGTTAACTATCAGATAATGATTATCTTTGCTCCAATTGTAAAAAAATTAGATACCATCAAAAAAGAAAATGTTATATGGGCAACTTTATGTGTACATGATGGCTGAATTGACGAAAAAATAAAATACGAAGAGAATTTGATTTTTAGAAGGATTTTTAATTATCTTTGCAAACTAAAATAACAGTCAATCCATTTAGTCTCAAAAGATGGAGATAATAATCTTGAGTATTAAAATATAAACTATTAAATGATGAAAAAAATATGTTCTGTTTGTCAGAAGGTATTCAGTGCTATAGGAGTATTAGCCATAGCTTTGTTGCTTATCAATGCCGTAGCTACCCCTTCTGATGGAGAAGTCCTCTCTCTTAGTGAGGATGACCCTCTTATAATAGATGCACTTACAGAAAGAGATAGCCTACCACCTTACCAAATTCGAGCATGGGATTTGCCTAAAAAGATGGATTTTGCAGGAGAAGCTGTACCTCTGCATATTCCAGATGTACGTGAGCGACTTGATCGTGAGTTACTTGTTAATGTTTATTGGCAATCTAATGGATTACTTCTTATCAAGCGTGCTCATAAGTATTTCCCTATCATAGAGCCTATCCTCAACAAATATGATATCCCTAATGATTTCAAATATTTAGCACTTATTGAAAGCGGTTTACAGAATGTTGTCTCACCATCGGGAGCTGCTGGATTTTGGCAATTTATGAAAAATACAGCAAAAGAATATAATTTAGAGATGGAGGATACTGTAGATGAACGCTATCACTTAGAGAAGGCTACAGAAGCAGCTTGCTTATACTTAAAGAAGGCTAAAGAAGAGATAGGAAGTTGGACACTTGCCGCTGCTGCTTATAATGCAGGAAAAAATGGAATTCGTACCCAACTAAGCAAACAACAAGTAACCGATTATTATGACTTATATCTTAATAATGAAACCAGTCGCTATGTTTTCCGTATCTTAGCAGTCAAAGAAATCATGAAAAATCCTAAAAAATATGGCTTCATTTATAAGAAAAACCAGTTATATGATTTAGAACCTGTACAATATATCACTGTGGATTCTACTATCACTAACTTAGCAGATTTTGCAAAAATCTATAAAACAAATTATAAGACTATTCGCTTGCTAAATCCTTGGATACGCGACTTCTCCCTACAGAATAAAACTGGAAAGACATACATTATCAAAGTTCCCAAATAACTAAAATAGCTAAGAATTTTCTAATGATAAAAGCAATCAATATACACAAGAAGTTTGGAAATGTGGAAGTACTCAAAGGTGTAGATATACAGGTAGAGAAAGCACAAGTAGTTTCCATTGTAGGAGCTTCAGGAGCAGGAAAGACTACTTTGCTACACATTTTAGGAACTTTGGATACTATGACCCATCCAGAAGAAAGTACGCTACTTATCAACAATATAGATATTAAAAGACTTTCTGCAAAGAAGATAGCCTATTTTAGAAATGAGCAGATAGGGTTTATCTTTCAGTTTCACCAATTATTACCTGAATTTACAGCTTTAGAGAATGTTTGTATACCTGCTCTCATCAAAGGAACATCAAAAAAACAAGCAGAACATAAGGCTGAAGAATTATTAAATTATCTAGGGCTTTCTCACCGAATTTCACATAAACCAGAAGCTCTTTCAGGTGGAGAACAACAGCGTGTTGCTGTAGCCCGAGCTCTAATTAATCAACCTGCCGTCGTTTTTGCTGATGAACCTAGTGGAAATTTAGATTCAGAAAGTGCGCAACAGCTACATCATCTATTCTTCGATTTACGAGATAAATTCGCACAGACATTTGTAATTGTAACACATAATACAGAATTAGCCCAGATGGCAGATAAAGTATTTACCATGCAAGATGGCAAAATAATTCCTTGAGAATTAAATAAAAAAATAACGAAAAATATTTGGTAGTTTCAATAAAAGTTCGTTATTTTGCACCCCGATTAAATAATGAACTAAAAAGAGATAAAATGGCACAAGTTTGTGAATTGACAGGTAAGAAAGCGATGGGAGGGAACAATGTTTCTCACGCCATGAACAAAACAAAAAGGAAATTTAAAGCGAATTTGACAACCAAACGTTTCTATATTCCTGAAGAAGACCGATGGATTACTTTGCGTGTTTCAACAAGCGCTATTAAAACCATTAACAAAAAAGGAATTACTGCGGTTCTAAAAGAAGCAAAAAAACAAGGATTTATAAAATAACTCATAAATTACTACGGCAATGGCTAAAAAAGGAAATAGAATACAAGTGATCTTGGAATGTACTGAACATAAGGATTCTGGAATGCCTGGAACCTCAAGATATATTACTACTAAAAATAAAAAAAATACTCCTGATAGATTGGAACTTAAAAAGTTTAACCCTATTCTAAAGAGAGTAACTGTTCATAAAGAAATTAAATAAATAGTACTATGGCAAAGAAAACAGTAGCAACTTTACAGGGAAAATCAAAAAGATTAACCAAAGTAATTAAAATGGTGAAATCTCCAAAAACAGGTGCATATACTTTCGTAGAGGGAGTTATGGCTCCTGAACTAGCTGAAGAGTTCTTGAAAAAGAAATAATTCAATAGAAAGAAATTTCTATCTATTATACTAAGAAACACATAAAAAAAGAGACTGTCCGGAAAGGGGTAGTCTCTTTCCTATATATAGGAATTAGTATCTAAACTCTACTCTTTAAAAATGTCTTTACATCTTGTCTTATTGTTTGAAGAAGTAAAAAATTATTTAAAATGTAACAAATTTGATACAAAAAAACAAGACAACTTAAATTAATAAAAAAGAATCCTCTTAATTAATTATATTTTACTAAAAAAATAGACTATAAGAATTAATTTTTATCTATAAAATTAATAAAAATATCTGTAGCACCAGTACTTGAATTGATATAATTATAATTGAGGACTCCTGCTTTTTTTCTTTGTATAACATCAGTGAAAAGAAAAGAAGTAATTTGAGTAAATTCATCTGTATCCTTTACAGAGAATACACCCTCTCTCTCAATAAGGTCTTTAGCTTCACTGAATTTTTCATAATTCTTCCCTATAATAACAGGAATACTAAATACAGCAGGTTCTAGAATATTATGCAAACCTTTGTTCCCCATGCCCCCACCTACGTATGCAATCGCTGCATAACTGTAAATCTTGGTAAGTAACCCAATTTTATCCACAATAAGTATTTCGTAAGAGGAAAGAGCTTTGCCCTCTACCTCGGAAAGTATGGCCACATATTTGCGCAAGCTGTTTCTCAATACATGTATTTTTTCTTTGTCATGTACCTCATGGGGAGCAATAATGAATTTCATATTCCCCTTATAAGCGTTTAGAAAAGGTACATACACTTGCTCATCTTCCCGCCACGAACTACCAAAGACCATACAGGGCGCTCCAGCAAGAAATTGCTCCACGAAAGGAATCTTGTTATCACGAGAGAGAATCTCCATGACACGGTCAAAACGCGTATCTCCACTTACGGTAACATTGGTAAAGCCTATGGATTGTAAAAGAAGTTTAGCGTTCTCGTTCTGAACAAAGAAGTGCGTAAAACAAGGAAGCACCGCTCGCATACCCCAACTTCGTTTCTTAAAGAACAATTGCTCCTTGCGAAACACTCCAGAAACCAAATAAGTAGGGATACCTTGGCCTTTTAGAGCAAAGAGATAGTTCTGCCAAAACTCATATTTGACAAAGATAACCATCTCAGGGTGTAGAAGCCTTAGGAAGCGATCCACACGCACAGGAAGATCAAGAGGTAGGTATAAGAGTACATCGGCATCTTTGCTATGTTTTTTAGCCTCATAACCAGAGGGGGAAAAGAAGGTAACCACAAGTTTTTTCTCTGGATATAGCTCTTTCAAGCGCTTGAGAATAGGTAACCCTTGTTCGTATTCGCCCAAGGAAGCCGCATGTAGCCAAATAACTCGATCGCCCTCCCCTATATGAGTTTGCAAGATATGAAAACTTTCTTGTCGTCCCTTCCAAAAAAGTTTTACTTTCCGGTTGAATAAAGCAAACAAAGGTAGCATGTAGGCTACTAAATGAGTGGCGAGGGTATAGAGAAAATTCATAAGGTGAAAAATTTTACAAATGTACATATTTTTCTATAAGTATGAAAATAAAAATTATTTTTTGTGAAATAGGTAATTTTGATATTTATTTATTACCTTTGTGCCTTAATCCAAAATGAAGTTTCATGAAAGCAACATTTATACTTCCTATAATTGCTGTTTCTTTTACCGCATGTAACAATACCACTCCCAACCAATCAGAAAACACTACAGGCGCCCCTGAAGTTACTCAGGACACTCCTATGGTAGGAGATGACAGAGATGAGCACGGCTGTATAGGTAGTGCAGGATTCACTTGGAGTGCCCTTCGTGGAGAATGTATCCAAGTATTTGAGGTAGGTACCCGCCTGAATCCTGTGGAAGAGAAGGAAGAAGTGGCTGTAATCAGTGCCTTTATTGTAGCCAAAGAAGGGGATAACAGCCAAGTAGAGCTATTTATTACAAATGAAGATCAGAATCCTATTTTAAAACAGGAAACCAATGGTACTTACAAAAATGGCAAATATGTTTATAACCCTAAAATGCAAGAGCTTTCTATCGATGGTAAAGTCACATACAAGGGAGAAAAAACAAAAATGTAAAAAATGCAAACTCCTTCTTATTTTTGGGATAAGAAGGAGTTTTTTATTTTTATTGCCAATTGAAAAAAGTTTATACCTTTGGGCCTATATTGATATTAAAAACGGAAAAAATAACATTATAGCATTAGAAATCAAAGCAATATCTACCTTATATGGTAAAGAAGCACGTCGCTTTCGCAAAATGGCGGAAGAGAGTGAACGCAAATATCATTTGTGTACCAAAAAAGATATTACTACCGACCCTCGCTATAAAACGATGCGAAACATATTTACATTATTTTTTAAATAATTATTTTTTGTCGTATACTATCGAATTTATAAGATATTTAATTTTAGAAGCCTATGAAAAAGAAAATATTTACATCTGCCAAGCTATTGCTGATGGGAGTTATCCTATCGTACTACCTTGTTTTTACAGCCTGTTCAGCACTCACGCTTGAGTTTGAAGAGAGGGATTTGACTATTACAAATCTTGACGGCAAGATCATTCCCATAAGAGTTGAGCTTGCTCGCTCCATACGAGAGATGTCAAAAGGCTATATGGGGCGTGAAAATATCCCCGAAGGAACGGGTATGCTTTTTATCTTTAAAAGAGACGAAAAGTTAAGCTTTTGGATGAAAGATACACCTACCCCTCTTTCAATTGCGTTCATTAACTCGAGTGGTGAAATCCGCGAAACACACGATATGACACCGTTCAGCCATCAAAGCGTGGACTCATCAGAACCTGTGCGTTATGCTCTTGAAGTGCCTCAAGGATGGTTCGAAAAGAACAATATAGGAAAGGGCTGTACAATCAAACTGCCGTAGCCGATGAAGCTGAACGATCTCCTATACGCAAAAAACAATTTGTGAAACTTAAATTATTAATTGTCAATTGTTAATTGAAAAAGATGCTTCTCTTCTTTAAAAACCCCAAAAACACTATCTATGTGGTAGCTACCGAAGTTACCCTTACTGAGGCCAACCTCAACAAACTGAAATGGCTGTTTGGCAATGCCCAGCAACTCCCCTCCCCTACCCTTAGCGGTACTTTCATCGGACCTCGTGTGGCGATGATTACCCCTTGGAGTACCAATGCGGTGGAAATTACCCAAAATATGGACATTCACGGGATTACTCGCATCGAAGAGTTCCACGAGGTAACCGACCCCAATACACCTTTCGACCCTATGCTCTTTGAGCGATACAACGGTCTTACCCAAGATAGTTTTACTATCGACATTCAACCGCAAACAACACTCGAAATCGATGATATTGAAGCGTATAACCAGCAAGAAGGACTTGCGCTAAGCGGCGAAGAAGTTGCCTATCTGCAAAATCTCTCTCAACAATTGGGGCGCAAACTCACCGACTCGGAAGTGTTTGGCTTCTCGCAAATCAACTCCGAACACTGTCGACATAAAATCTTCAACGGCACTTTTGTTATCGACGGTGAGGAAAAACCTTCTACCCTCTTCAAACTCATTAAAAAGACATCACAAGAACACCCTAATAGCATTGTTTCAGCTTATAAGGACAATGTGGCTTTCATCAAAGGGGCTACCGTCAACCAGTTCGCACCCAAAAGTGCCGATAAACCCGATTTCTACGAGGTAAAACCTTTTGAGGCAGTGCTCTCACTCAAAGCCGAAACTCACAACTTCCCTACTACCGTAGAGCCTTTCAACGGGGCGGCTACAGGTTCGGGAGGTGAAATACGCGACCGCCTCGCTGGCGGACAAGGTTCTTTGCCATTGGCAGGTACGGCTGTGTATATGACGGCTTACCCGCGATTAGAAGAAGACCGCCCTTGGGAAAAAGGAATGGCTCAGCGCCAATGGTTGTACCAAACGCCAATGGATATCCTCATCAAAGCCTCTAACGGGGCAAGCGATTTTGGTAATAAATTCGGGCAACCACTCATTACGGGCTCTCTCTTCACCTTTGAACACGAAGAAGGCGGACGCAAATTAGGCTTCGATAAGGTAATTATGCAAGCAGGGGGCGTGGGGTATGCCAAAGCCTCACAAGCTATAAAACACACCCCCAAGGAAGGCGATAAAATCGTTATCTTAGGCGGTGAAAACTACCGCATCGGTATGGGAGGTGCTGCTGTATCATCTGCCAATACTGGTGCTTTTGGCACAGGTATCGAGCTCAATGCCGTACAGCGTTCTAACCCCGAAATACAAAAACGCGCTGCCAATGCTATCCGCGCAATGGTAGAATCGGACGAGAATCCTATCGTTTCTATACACGACCACGGGGCTGGCGGACACCTCAACTGCCTTTCAGAACTTATAGAGGAAACCGGTGGTAAAATCGACTTAGACAAACTGCCCGTAGGCGACCCTACCCTATCGGATAAGGAAATTATAGGCAATGAATCTCAAGAGCGTATGGGATTGGTATTGCCCGAAAAGGCTATTGCCAAACTAAAAACCATTGCTGACCGTGAGCGTGCGCCTATGTACGAGGTAGGTGTGGTTACCAGCGACAAGCATTTCAGCATTGCCTCTGCAAAGAAAGGTACCCACCCAATGGATTTAGACCTCAGCGCGCTCTTTGGTAGTTCGCCAAAAACAGTAATGACCGATGAAACAGTAGTTACTAATTACGAAGAGTTACACTACTATGCAAGTCAGTTACAGAACTATTTGGTACAAGTACTGCAATTAGAAAGTGTGGCTTGTAAAGACTGGCTTACCAATAAGGTAGACCGTTGTGTAGGGGGCAAAGTCGCCAAACAACAATGTGCAGGCGCGCTACAACTCCCTTTGAACAACGTAGGAGTGATGGCTTTGGACTACAATGGCAAAGAAGGAATCGCTACCAGCATAGGTCATTCACCTCTTACGGCACTCATCAGCCCTACCGCAGGCAGTCGCAATGCTATTGCCGAAGCATTGACAAACATTGTTTGGGCGCCACTAAAAGACGGTTTGCAAAGTGTATCGCTATCCGCCAACTGGATGTGGGCGTGCCGTAATAAAGGAGAAGATGCGCGTTTGTACGAAGC
Source organism: Capnocytophaga sp. G2 (assembly GCF_035282625.1). NCBI lineage: Bacteria > Pseudomonadati > Bacteroidota > Flavobacteriia > Flavobacteriales > Flavobacteriaceae > Capnocytophaga > Capnocytophaga sp. G2. The sequence goes on from NZ_JAYKBU010000004.1 coordinate 96,582, forward strand.
TGTAGAAGCCGCTTCTAATTTTGCGATTGAATTGGGCATCAATATCCCTACCGGTAAAGATTCTCTATCGATGAAACAAAAATACCCCGAAGGAGGTGATGTAATTGCCCCAGGTACAGTGATTATTTCGGCAGCTGCCCATTGTACCGATGTGCAAAAAGTGGTAGAACCCGTATTGAAACGCAATGGAGGCAACATTTATTATATCAACTTCTCAGGCGCTCATTTTGAATTAGGTGGTTCGGCTTTTGCCCAAGTATTAAATAAAATAGGCGATAAAGCCCCTACCGTAACAGATGCCGAAGGCTTTAAAACAGCTTTCAACGTAGTACAATCACTGATAAAAGAAGGTAAAATACAAGCAGGACACGACATTGGTAGCGGTGGACTTATCACAACGCTTTTAGAGATGTGTTTTGCCGAAAACGACTTAGGAACGACCATCGATTTAAGTGGACTTTCAGCCGATGAAGACCTTATCAAAACCCTTTTTGCTGAAAATGCAGGGGTAGTCATACAAGCCGATAGCAGCATTGAAGCTACTTTAGAAGCACACTTCTTAGAATGGGCTAATATAGGCGAAGTAACCACTTCACAGGAACTTACTATTCACCATTTCGGAAAATCGTACCATTTCAATATCCCCGAATTGCGCGATGTGTGGTATCTCACTTCTTATTTGTTAGACAAACAACAAACGAAAAATGACAAGGCGACCGAGCGTTATCAAAACTACTCCGAACAGCCTCTGCAATACACTTTCCCAGCGCATTTCACGGGCGAAAAACCTGCACGCCCTGCAGGCAAACGCCCTATAGCAGCAGTGATACGCGAAAAGGGTAGCAACTCCGAGCGCGAAATGGCAAATGCCCTATACTTAGCAGGCTTTGATGTGAAAGATGTGCATACCACCGACCTTATCAGCGGACGTGAAACCTTAGAAGATGTACAATTTATAGGGGCTGTGGGCGGTTTCTCTAACTCCGATGTGTTAGGCAGTGCCAAAGGTTGGGCAGGAGCACTACTCTACAACGAGCAAGCTAAAAAAGCATTAGACAACTTCTTTGCCCGCCCCGATACCCTTTCAGTAGGTATCTGCAATGGCTGTCAGTTGTTTATGGAGTTAGAAGTCATCAATCCTGAGCACGCAGAGCACGGTAAAATGTGGCATAATGATAGTGGCAAGCACGAAAGTGGCTTTGTATCAGTAACTATTCCAGAGAACAACTCGGTGATGCTCTCCACCCTTGCAGGTAGTACCTTAGGGGTATGGATATCACACGGCGAAGGGAAATTTCACTTGCCATTGGCAGAAGCCGAATATAATATCGTAGGTAAATACGCTTATCAGGAGTACCCTGCCAACCCTAATGGCTCTGATTACAACACGGCTATGTTATGCGACAAAACAGGGCGACATTTGGTAACGATGCCTCACATAGAGCGTTCAGTTTTTCCTTGGCAATGGGCGTACTATCCGAGTGAAAAAACAGCAATTAGCCCTTGGTTAGAGGCTTTTATCAATGCCCGCAAGTGGATTGAAGCGCAAAATATGGAGAAATAAGATTTTGATGAAACGCATATTAGTCATATATTATACCCAATCAGGACAACTCAAGGAGATTATTGATAATTTTGCAAGACCTTTACGGGATGCAGATATTGCAGTTGATTACTATAGAATAGAGATGGAACAGGAGTTTCCCTTTCCTTGGACAAATGAAACTTTCTTTGGAGTTTTCCCTGAATCTTTTTTGCAGATTCCTCAGCCCATAAAACCTATTCCTTCCTCTATATTGGAGAAAAATTATGATCTTATCATATTGGCATATCAAGTGTGGTATCTTTCCCCCTCTATACCTATTAATTCTTTTCTTAAGAGTAAACAAGCGAAACAACTTTTAGAAGAGACTCCTATTATGACCCTTTCGGGAACACGCAATATGTGGATAAAAGCACAAGAAAAAATTAATCTATTGATTAACAAAAACAAAGCATACTTAATAGGGAATATAGCTCTTACAGATCGTAATTACAATCATATCAGTGTTATTACTATCGTCCATTGGCTCTTTACAGGAAAGAAGGACAAGTATTTAGGTATTTTTCCTAAGGCAGGGGTTTCCCAAAAGGATATAGAAGGAGCTACCTCATATGGGAAAATATTATTAAAATATTTAAAAACAGGAATATACAATAATCTCCAAGAAGAAATTATAACTCAAGGAGGGGTACAAGTAAAGTCCTTCTTACTTTCTTCCGAAAAGAAAGGAAACCGCTTGTTTCGTATTTGGGCAAATATAATCCATCAAAGTTCTCATCGGAAACTTCTTCTTAAGTGTTTTCATGTGTATTTGTATGTAGCTATATGGATAATGATGCCTATTGTTTGGGTATTCTATTACCTTACCTATCCATTTTTTTATAGAAGTATAAGAAAAGAAGTCAAGGAAGTTAAAAGGATAAAGAACTCTAACTTTTAAAAAATTAATATTAATTGTTAAAATAAAATAGTTTTATTATTACAATTATAAAAAAGTAGTATTTTTGTACTTTCATAAACACTACTTAATGTCTGAAAAAAGGGAATCATATTCACAGACTTTCAAGTCTTTTTCCTCAACTTTTTGGGTAGGAAATTTCTTACAACTGACCGAGCGTTGGGCTTATTTTAGTATCTTTTCACTACTTGCCCTCTATTTAGTGGCGGGCACCGATGAGGGAGGATTGGGGCTTACCCACACCCAAAAGGGAAATATCATGGCTCAGATTACGGCCATCCTATTCCTTTTGCCTTTGTTCTTTGGAGTGATTGCAGACAGGATTGGTTACAAACTCTCCTTGCTAATTTCCTGTGTAATTATGGGAGTTGGCTATTACTTAATGGGAATGGCTACTTCTTATTGGGATACTTACTTTGCTTTTCTTTTGGCAGCGATAGGTTGTAGCTTCTTTCGCCCTGTAGTACAAGGAATCATAGCTCGCCATACCGATGAAGGGAATGGCACCTTAGGCTTTGGACTTTTCTATATGGTGGGTAACATAGGTGGACTATTGGGACCAGGGGTCTCTTCCTATTTACGTACCACTATGGGCTGGAAGGTGATATTTATACAGGCAACTGTAATAATACTCTTTAATCTCTTAGTGATTCTTTTTCTCTATAAAGAGCCCAAGACAGAAAGACAATATAATATTCCACTATTAGCCGAGATAAAAGGCTCTGTGCGAAATATCATAGAAGCACTCAAGGACAAGAAACTGACTATATTATTGTTCCTTATGGTTGGATTTTGGACGGTTTATAACCAACTCTTCTATACTTTACCTAATTTTATAGAGGATTGGGTGGATTCCTCCCGCCAGAGTGATTGGATCAATCGTAATATTCCGCTCTTTGGTAGTACTTTTACTGAGAACGGACAGATTAAGGCGGAGTGGTTTGGTAATATAGACTGTGTGATGATTATCATGACCCAAATGATTATCTCTTACTTTGTGATGAAGATGGATCAAGTATCAGCTATGATTCGTGGAACCATCATAATGACCATAGGGGTTACCCTTACTTTTATGTTTAACCAAGTTATCTTTACGGTATTGGGAACAACTCTTTTTGCTATAGGAGAAATAGCAGTAGGTCCTACAATTTCAGCTTTTATTGCAAAGATTACTCCTAAGGGTAAGGAAGCCCTTTACCAAGGAACCTATTTCCTACCTATGGCTTTAGGAAGCTATCTTACGGGCTTTTTCACAGGAAATATGTACGATAAGTGGTCAGATAAGCATTATCTGTTGCAGTTAGAAATGAAACAGCGTGCTATAGACATGCCTGAAGGTTTAAGTAAGAAGCAATTTTTTGAACAAGCCCAAGAGAAGTTACAGATGAGCCCCACCGAAATTACCAACCTACTATGGAATACCTATCATCCTAATAAATATTGGTATATCATCTTTAGCTTGGGACTACTTACCGCTATTTCCATATACCTCTTTAACCGCTACTTAAAGAAATTGGCTCATTAGCACATTGACTCATTGGTTAATTATCTTGGTTGCCAAAATATGCTTACACAAACCGCGTTTTGTCTGGTGATTGGTATACCAATTGCAGGTACATTGGGCATGATCGCCGTCTATGATGACTGTATGGATAACTCCTGCAGTGCCTCTTACATGGGCTTTGATAAAGCCCTCACGCTGTTCTACGATTTCTACCTCATTGTTTTCAGTGAGTTTTTTAGCATTTTGTAGTCGTGGATTAAGACTAACTAACCGCTCTGGCTTGAAGGGCAAACGACGATAGAAATAATTATGATCCAATAAATTATAGCCTAACAACCCAATACTGGACAGAGATGCCTGTAAGGTGCTCATCGTTCCTAAGTTGATATCATTCTCTATAGATACCATAGTAGGGGAAAAAACTTCATTGGTCTTAAAGAAGTTGTTAATCCCCACCAGCCATTCCATGGGTATGTCCTCTATCATGTTTTCCAAATAGCGTCCGTCCCCAGAAAAACTACGATATACATTGTCTGAAAGTAAGAAAAGCATATCCACCCCCTTGAAATTCAGAACAAAAGCCACCGTTCGTTCACTAGGATGACGATAGATAAAAAGGCTATCAGCAAGTAACAGCAAGCCTTGCAAAAGGTTCAGACGATGAGCACCTCCTATCTTGATAGCATCCTCTAAAGGACTAGGAGCAAAAACATAAGAAACCCCACGTTTTATCAGGTAATAATCATTTTTTACAGGTTGTTTGGGCAAAGAGCGGAAGAGCTGTATAGCTTCAGCCTTGTTCAGCCGATAAGCGAGTTCCATCTCAGCCAAATATACTTGTACATTTCCTAATCCCTTAATCCAGCGGTTGGGGAGGGTTACTTTCTTTTCTACAGTCTTATGCTTGTCGGTGATAAAATGCATTTCTTTTTGTCCTACACCAAGAATCATTTTCTCTGAAGCAGTTACTGCATTAAAAGCCCGAACGGTATGGCTATTGAAGTCAATATTAGTACATCCACTTTTTATGAATTCACCATCAAGTATCTCATTGTGGAGTGATACCCGTACATAGACACTATTACAGGAGGAAAATGCTTCAAAAAGCAGTTGCTGGTTTCCTACCGAGATAATAGGATCTCGTAGCTTTGCTAAGACCCCAGGAGCAATAGCAAACTGGGAAGCTACCGTCTTTGCTAAAGTAGCTAAGCACTTAGCCGCGACAAAGGGTTGGGTGATATTACCCCAGAAAAAGCAAGGCACCGCATTGTCCTCCTTCAGTTCCGAACAGTGGGAAAAGATAAAGTTCTTCTGGTGCGTCACCCCCTCTTCTATCACAGAGGCAAACGGATATGTATACTCAAAATCAACCATTCGTCAGCAGTTATTAATCATTTATAAGTGCAAAAATACAGATAATTATCTTATCATCAAAACCTTCATATAACAAAACTCTAAATAGTATGTTAAAAGAAAGTTTTTATTTTTATAAATACAAAAATAGTATTAGTTTTGCGCTTTTTAAAATTTTATAAAAATGTCAGAAAGCAAACCTTCACTTCTACAAACATTTAGATCATTTTCACCTACTTTTTGGATTGTAAATTTTCTTCAAATTATGGAACGTGGTGCATGGTTTGGTATTTTTTCTCTCTTAGGGCTCTACTTAGTTGCTTCTACTGATGAGGGAGGATTAGGATTAAGCCATATAGAAAAAGGAAATATATTAGCTAATGTAACGGCTATTCAATTTTTTCTACCTCTTTTCTTTGGGGTGATTGCCGATCGTATTGGTTATAAGCTTTCTCTGATTATTGCCTTTATAATTATAGGAACAGGTTATTACTTAATGGGAACCGTTAGCACCTATTGGGCAGTATATCTAGCGTTTTTATTTGCAGCTATAGGAGGAAGTTTTTTTAAACCTGTAGCCTCTGGAATTATTGCTCGTTCCTCCGATGAAAAGACAAACACTATGGGTTTTGGTCTCTTCTATATGATGGCAAATATTGGAGGTTTTTTTGGTCCTGCTCTTTCTTCTTACCTACGTACCACTATGGGATGGCGTATTATTTTTCTACAAGCAACTATAGTAATCCTTATTAACTTATTAGTTGTCTTATTCTTTTATAAGGAGAAAAAAATACGAAGAGAATATAATATACCTATCCTCATTGAAATAAAAGGTTCTTTTAAAAATATTATAGAAGCTCTAAAGGATAAACGTTTATCTATTCTGCTTGTATTTATGATAGGTTATTGGTTGGTGTATAATCAACTCTTCTATACCCTTCCCAATTTCATAGAGGACTGGGTGGACTCCACTCCACAGAGCAATTGGATTAACCAAAATCTACCTTTCTTAGGAACGACCCTTACTGAAAACGGACAAATTAAAGCCGAATGGTACGGAAATATTGATTGTGTAATGATTATCTTCTTTCAAGTAACCATTTCTTATATTGTAATGAAAATGAAACAAGTAAATGCACTTATTCGTGGGACAGCTATTGCAACTGTAGGTGTTGTACTTACTTTTTTCTTTAACAATGTATGGTTTACTATTATTGGAACAGTTATCTTCGCTATAGGAGAAATGGTAACAGGTCCTACTATTTCAGCTTTTATTGCACAGATTACCCCAAAGGGAAAAGAAGCTCTTTATCAAGGTACTTCTTTCTTACCTGTAGCAGCCGCTAATTATCTTACAGGCTTTGTTACAGGAAATTTATATGAAAAGTGGTCTGATAAATATTCTCTTTTACAGATAGAAATATCAAAACGAAATATCACAGTTCCTGAAGGATTAAGTAAAAGACAATATTTTGAATATGCACAAGAGAAACTCCAGATGACTCACAGTCAGTTGATTGATTTTCTATGGAATAATTATCAGCCTAACAAGCTATGGTTTGTAGTAGTTGCTATGGGAGCCTTCACAGCTATTTCTGTATTTATTTATAATAAATATATGTTTAGGGATAATACAGAATCTGCTAAATAAAAGATTACTTCTATAATAGAATCAACAACATATAAGTTCCATTAATAAGTTAAATTTTTTAGTAAAGACTTTGAATAGGTCCTTGTTGTTCATAATATTGCTCAGCTAGGCAATATTATGAATAGTCAATTCAATTAGCAAGTGCAATAAATCAGTTAAAAACGCTCTACCACTTGCTTTCAACAAATGTTATAAAGAACTATTTCTACTCGTTGGCTTTCTTGTCCTACCATCCAACGTATAAAAAATTCATCTTCTCTCTCTCAAGATCAAACTTCTAATTCAAAAGTCACTTCATCGAAAAGGTAGATACTTGATTTCCGCATCTGTTCTTCTTTTCATCTCAAACTGATATGAAGAATGCCTCCTTTATCCCATCAAAGTATAATTCGGTTCTTACAGATATAATAGAAATTTTGAGTTACTAGCCACCAATACTAATGAACAAAGCCTCTACTATATCAGGTCGCTAAGATTCTTAACGGCTACATAACGTTCGACATTGAATCCTTCAGCATATTCCTTATTGATAAGTCGCCCTAAGTCCTGTGCACGATAGGTAATACTATCACGAAAGTTTTGGCTATTGATAAGGGTTTGAGGTTCCTTAGTATTTTCATCCAGAAACTGAGAGCGATAAGCAAGGACGGCTTCCAGTTTTTTACCTAAGAAGCCTGTGATATCCACCACAAAATCGGGGCGCAAGTCTTTCCATTGAATATAGTGATAGACCACTTTGGGACGCCAAGCCTCCTGAGGAGTACCATTTTCGTCAGTAGTTTCGATACGGCGCAAGCCACTTAGGAAACAGGCATCACTAACGAGCTTCCCTCCTTTGCCATGATCAATATGCCTATCATCAAAGGGGTTACAAATAACAATTTCAGGGCGATACTTGCGGATTTTTTTAATGACCTCTATTTGATGCTCTTTATCATTAACAAAGAAACCATCGGCAAAACATAAGTTTTCACGTACTTTTATCTCAAGGATACGAGCAGCCTCATCGGCTTCTTTCCTACGGAGTTCTGCACTACCACGAGTACCCAACTCTCCTTGGGTAAGGTCAATAATTCCCACAGTTTTTCCAAGACTTATTTCTTTGGAGAGGGTACCTGCTGCTCCAAGTTCTACATCATCAGGATGTGCTCCAAAGGCTAAAATATCTAATTTCATGATATGACTAATTTAAAAGTTATATTTCTGTATAATTGCAGCAAAAATACAAAAACTTTTCCAAACACTTGTGATTTGGAAAAGTTTTTACTAAAGACAAAGTTTATAACTAAAAAATATGCTTATCCTTAAAAGAGGTGAATGAAATTATTAGTTCTTTACACGGAAAGCTTGTTCCTGTGGGTAGTAAGCGACTTCATCCAATTCTTCTTCTATACGAAGGAGTTGATTGTATTTTGCCATACGGTCAGAACGAGAAGCAGACCCTGTTTTAATTTGACGAGTATTAAGAGCTACTGCAAGATCAGCAATGGTATTATCCTCTGTCTCTCCTGAACGATGGGACATAATGGAGGTATAGCCTGCACGATGTGCCATATCCACTGCAGCAATAGTTTCAGTAAGAGTCCCTATTTGATTTACCTTAATAAGAATGGAGTTAGCAACTCCAAGTTGGATTCCTTTTTCCAATCTTTCCACATTGGTAACAAAAAGGTCATCTCCTACTAATTGCACACGATCTCCTATAGCTTGGGTAAGTTGTTTCCAACCATCCCAATCATTCTCATCCATTCCATCTTCAATAGAGATAATAGGATATTTGTTTACCAGTTCAGTAAGATAAGCTACTTGCTCAGCGGAAGTACGCTTTTTACCTTTTTCTCCTTCAAACTTGGTATAATCATAGATTCCATTATCATAGAACTCAGAAGAAGCACAGTCAAGAGCTATTTTTACCTCGTCACCGAATTTGTATCCTGCTTTTTCTACGGCTTTTTTAATAGTTTCGATAGCATCTTCTGTCCCTTCAAAGGTAGGAGCAAATCCTCCTTCGTCCCCCACCGCTGTACTAAGTCCACGCTCATGGAGTACTTTTTTAAGGTTATGGAATATCTCTGATCCCATTTGTAGAGCTTGAGAAAAAGACTTTGCTTTGATAGGCATAATCATAAATTCTTGAAAAGCAATAGGTGCATCAGAGTGAGAGCCTGCATTAATGATATTCATCATAGGGACAGGTAGGTTATTAGCACTTACCCCTCCTACGTAGCGGAATAAAGGAATTCCTAATTCTGTAGCAGCGGCTTTAGCAACAGCTAAAGAGACACCAAGAATAGCATTTGCTCCCAATTTGGATTTATTAGGAGTGCCATCAAGCTCGATAAGTACCTTATCTATCAAATTTTGGTCAAAGACATTCATACCTATAATCTCTTCGGCAATAATGTCATTCACATTTTCTACAGCTTTTTGTACACCTTTACCTAAATATTCCTTACCTCCATCACGTAGTTCTACGGCCTCATATTCTCCTGTAGAGGCTCCAGAAGGAACAGCAGCACGTCCTTTGGCGCCACTATCGGTTACTACATCTACCTCAACGGTAGGATTACCTCTTGAATCGAGGATTTGTCGGGCATGTACATCTAAAATGATACTCATGTTGTTAATATTTAAAATGGTTAATATTTATATTAAGCCCATAGTAAGGCTTTTTAGATAATAGGGAAAAGGTCAGTAATCAGTGTGAACTGACTACTGACCCTTAAAGTCCTTATTTCTTTTTATTTTGTGCATTACGCTGCGCCTCGGCTTGTTCCATCATTTCACGCATCTTTCGTTGGAACTTACTTTCCTTACGAGGTTTTTGTTTGTTCTCCTGTATTTTGGCATGAATACGTTTATCATCAATAATCCAGTACTTGATAGCCAGCATTATAAAGATAGTGATAAGGTTAGATATAAAATAATACAGACTCAATCCACTAGCATAGTTATTGAAAAAGAATAGCATCATAAGAGGAGAGATATACATCATAAACTTCATATTAGGCATCCCTTCCTGTTGTGGTTGTTGTGTTTGCCCTGCTGTCATAAGCATATATATGAGTAGAGTTACAGAGGCTAAAATAGGAAATAAGCTAACGTGATTTCCATAAAAAGGTATACTAAAGGGAAGTTGCGCAATAGAGTCATACGATGATAGGTCATTTGCCCATAGGAAAGATTCTTGGCGAAGCATAAAAGCAGTAGGGAAGAAACTAAATAGAGCAAAGAAAACAGGCATTTGCAAAAGTGCAGGAATACAGCCACTGAGAGGATTCACACCTGTTTTACTATAAAGAGCCATCGTTTCCTGTTGACGTTTCATAGCATTCTCTTGTCCTTTATATTTATTGTTAATCTCTTCTATTTCAGGACGAAGTACCTTCATCTTAGCTTGTGATAGATATGACTTATATTGAACAGGAGAAAGGAGTATGCGCACAATAATTGTTAGCACAATGATTGCTAATCCCATGGACATAAATTTACTTAAAAAGTCAAATACAGGAATAACAAACCATTTGTTAATCCAACCAAAGATCCCCCAACCAAGAGGAATCGCCTTGGTAAGTTCATATTCTTTATCATATTTCTTTAATAAATGATAATCTGAAGGACCGTAATAGAAGTGCAAAGATTCACTAATCTCTCCAGAGTTATAAGCAATAGGGAATACAGCAGAGAAATCCTTCGTTTTTCGAACATTTTCTCCCTCTGAATTTGCTAAGTTCTTAGAAGAAAGTTTCCCTGTGGCAAAAGGTTTATCCGTAATAAGAAAAGAACTAAATAAATGTTGCTTGAAATCTATCCAATGTATTTGCTTGAATTCTTCAGAATCTTCTCCTCCAGCGCTGAGTTTATCATCTCTGTTATCTTCATATTGTACAATAGCTTGAACATATCTATCTTCATAAGTAACGCTCTTTTCCATACGGCGAGCAGTGAGATTCCAAGAGAGAACAGGAACTTTTCCAGTATTAAGAACATTGCTTAATCCTACACTATGAATACTAAAGTCAAGCAAATATTCATTAGGATGGAGCATATAGGTATATTCAAGGTATTGGGTAGCTGATACTTTAAGTTTCATGGAGAGAGTATTTCCTGAAAGAGAAGGCTCAAAGTATAAGTCCTTCGTATGTAAAGTACGATTATCATTGGTAGCAAGTTCTATAGAGAAAGAAGCATTATTATCTTTGACCAGATATACAGGTTTCCCTTGGTATGTCTTTTGATTCTTTACAAGGAGTTCTATGATTTGCCCTCCTTTATTACTTACTTTCAGTTTTAAGAGTTCATTTTCTATTTCGGTATAGCTTCCTTCTTTAGCAGAAGGAAGTACTGCTGAATAACCAAAAGCGCCTAACTGTTCTTGGTACTTACTCAGTTCTAAAGAATCTGTAGGAATGGTAGCTGTAGGCACATTATCAGTAGATGTCTTTTGAACCTGTGTAGTTTCTTTAGTGGATGTTTGAGTATTAGGTTTTGTAGGTTGATGATTATACATATAGTACATAAGTATAATAAACATAAGCATCATACCTATAAGTGAATAAATATTCGTACGCTTTTCTTCCATAGATTGATTTTCTATTATATACTTAAAAATTATGAGTAACTTCTTTGGAGGGCAAAGATACAAACAATTTTAGAATATTCAATAAATTTATTTTTCTAATTTATATTTTAAAGCAGCACGAACAAAAGCAACAAAAAGAGGATGAGGTCGTGCTACGGTACTTTTGTATTCAGGGTGATACTGTACCCCTATAAACCAGGGATGTGAAGGGAGTTCTATTACTTCTACTAAACCAGTGATAGGATTAATACCAGAACAGAGCAACCCCGCTTCTTCTAAAGGTTTACGATATTCATTATTGAATTCATACCGATGGCGATGGCGTTCGGATATGAGTTCTTGCTTATATACTTCATATATCTTACTTCCCTTGGAGAGTATACAATCCCAAGCACCAAGGCGCATAGTTCCTCCTTTTTGAGTTATATTCTTTTGTTCTTGCATAAGATCAATCACCTTATACAAGGTATCAGGATTTACTTCTGCAGTATTAGCATTCTCAAAACCAGCAACATGACGAGCAAACTCAATTACAGCCATTTGCATACCTAAACATATTCCTAGAAAAGGGATATTATGTTCTCGCACATATTGAATAGCCTTGATTTTCCCTTCTAAACCTCTCTCTCCAAAACCAGGAGCAACAAGTACTCCATCAAGTCCACTGAGCTTATCGGATAAATTGCCATCATCTAAATATTCAGAGTGAATCATGGAAACTTCCACTTTTACTTCATTTTCTGCTCCTGCATGTATGAAGGCTTCTAAAATGGATTTGTAAGCGTCAGGTAACTCCACATACTTACCTACCAGACCTATCCGTACACGATGCTTGGGGTTCTTGTGACGTTGGAGAAAAGTATTCCACTTAGTAAGGTCAGGTGCAGTGGCATCGGATAAGGACAATTTCTTAAGAACTACACTGTCTAATCCTTCTAAAAGCATTAGATTAGGAACATCATAGATGGTGGGAACATCAATAGATTGAATGACAGCTTCCTTCTTTACATTGCAGAAGAGAGCCAATTTCCCTCGTAATTCATCAGGAAGATCTCTATCTGTACGACAGACTAATACATCTGCTTTGAGTCCACTCTCCATAAGTGTTTTTACACTATGCTGGGTAGGTTTTGTCTTTAATTCTCCTGCTGCAGCTAAGAATGGGACTAAAGTTAAATGTATCACAATAACATTATTATCTCCTAATTCCCATTGTAATTGTCGAACAGCTTCTATATAGGGGAGAGATTCTATATCTCCTACAGTACCTCCAATTTCAGTAATAACAATATCATACTCCCCACTCTTTCCAAGAAGCTGAATACGGTACTTTATCTCATTGGTGATGTGAGGGATTACTTGTACAGTTTTTCCTAAGAATTCGCCTCGGCGCTCCTTCTCTATAACACTTTGATAGATGCGCCCTGTAGTTACATTATTGGCTTGTGAGGTATATACATTAAGGAAACGTTCATAATGCCCTAAGTCTAGGTCTGTTTCGGCACCATCCTCAGTAACATAGCACTCTCCATGCTCATAAGGGTTAAGAGTTCCAGGATCTATATTAATATAAGGATCTAATTTTTGGATAGTAACCCTATATCCTCTGGCTTGTAAGAGTTTAGCAAGCGAAGCAGCAATGATTCCCTTTCCTAAAGAGGAGGTAACTCCTCCTGTTACAAAAATATACTTGGTAGTGTTCATGAGAGTCTTGTAAACATAGGGCAAAAGTAAGCATATTTTGTGAATAAAGCAATTTCTTTATGGTTGATTTAAAAAAGCATATTTAACTAATCTATAGTATATTATCTCTCAAACGAAGAAGTAAAGGAAATAAAAATATTTATTTTTCAAAAAAAGTTGTACATTTGCCCCTAAATTATTAAGACAATGAAAAGATTTTATTTTTTAATGGCTGTAGGATTCTTCTTTTTCAGTCAATATACTTTTTCACAACAATTGAAAATTAATCAAAGCCAACAAATTAAAGACCTTATGGAGGTAAAAAAGGAATTTGCTAAGCAAGAGAAAACTTATCAGATTCAGATATATAATGGTAATATCTCTGAGGCAAATGAACAGATTAAGAGAGCCGCTTCAAAGTTTAGTTATCCTTGCTCATTAACTTTTGAAACACCCAATTATAAGGTAAGAATAGGAATGTTTCGTACACGATTAGAAGCAGAAAAAGCATTAACTAAAGTAAAGGGAAGCTATCCAGCAGCCTTTGTTATAGCCCCTTATTAAAGAGTTAGCAGCATTTTTAATGATAAAGATTAAAAGATATGTTCCATAAAGAAGGTACAAAAATTATTTTTATAAGTGCAGTAATAACAATGGGATTATTTTTCCTAATAGATGCTCTTGTATCTATAGATTTATCTATTGTTTTAGAAATTATAGTCCTCATGTTTTTCCTGTTAATTCTGCAATTTTTTAGGAATCCTAAGCGCAATACACCCTTGAGTCTTGATCATATTATTTCCTCAGTAGATGGAAAAGTAGTGGTTATTGAGGAGGTTGAGGAGAAGGAATATTTTAAAGATAAGAGGCGCATGGTATCTGTTTTTATGTCCCCCTTAAATGTACATGTTACTCGTTATCCAATCAGTGGAAAGGTTGTATATAGTAAATATCATCCAGGTAAGTACTTAGTAGCTTGGCATCCTAAAGCCTCTGAGGAGAACGAGAGAACAACTATAGTTATTGAAAGTGAGCGATTTGGAAAGATTATGTACCGACAAATAGCAGGAGCTCTTGCCAAACGTATTGTTAATTATGCCAAAGAAGGAAATATAGTAATGCAAGGTGCTGATGCTGGATTTATTAAGTTCGGTTCTCGAGTGGATATCTATTTACCTCTCTCTGCCAAAATTAAAGTAACTCTTGGTCAGAAGGTGAAAGGCGGAATAGATGTAATAGCTGAAATATAATAAGCATATCTATGGGAGAGGATTTTGCTGACTTTTCAAAAATTTTACTTCAATGGTATGGAATTCATAAGCGAGACTTGCCTTGGAGAGGAGTAAAAAATCCTTATTATGTTTGGCTTTCAGAGGTAATTTTACAGCAGACTCGCATATCACAAGGCTTACCTTATTATTTGAACTTTATAAAGAATTTTCCTACAATACAGGCTCTTGCTGAAGCTTCTGAGGAAAAAATATTCAAAGTTTGGCAAGGTTTAGGCTATTATTCAAGAGCAAAAAACCTCCATTTGGCAGCAAAGTATATTACTGATGAGTTGCAAGGGGTTTTCCCCATGACTTATGATAAATTATTACTCCTTAAAGGAGTAGGAGATTATACGGCAAGTGCTATAGCTTCTATTTGTTTTAATGAACCTAAAGCAACTGTAGATGGAAATGTTTATAGAGTATTGAGTCGCATCTTTGATATAGAACTTCCTATTAATTCCTCGGAAGGAATAAAATATTTTAAGCAATTGGCGACCTGTTTGTTAGATAAAAAAAGGGCGGGAGAATATAATCAAGCTATCATGGATTTTGGAGCTATACAGTGTAAGCCTCAATCTCCTAATTGTTCCCAATGTGTAATGAACGGTAAGTGCTTGGCGTATAAGCTACAGAAAGTAAATCAACTCCCAG
The DNA here is from genome assembly GCF_035282625.1 of Capnocytophaga sp. G2. Taxonomy (NCBI): domain Bacteria; kingdom Pseudomonadati; phylum Bacteroidota; class Flavobacteriia; order Flavobacteriales; family Flavobacteriaceae; genus Capnocytophaga; species Capnocytophaga sp. G2. Next base: position 111,781 of record NZ_JAYKBU010000004.1, read on the forward strand.
TGAAGCTACCTAAAACAAAGATCACATATCGCTATTTTCATTATTGTATACTTATAGATACTCAAGGACAAACCTCTCTGGAGAAGCGAAAAGAAAAAGATATATGGCAAGGCTTATACGAATTTCCCCTTATAGAACTAAAGGAGAATACTATAGAGGATAGTTTACTTATAAAGAGGATAAAAGAAAAATATCCTAAAGCGGTACAAGTAGAAAAATATATAACAACCTTTGTCCATAAGCTTACACATCAGTATATACATGCATTTTTTTGGAAAGTTACTCTTGAGGAAAAATTAACAGAAGGAATTCCTTTTTCTTCTATATATGAATATCCTATGCCAATTCTGATTATAAAATTCCTAAAAACATTGGATATTTTTGAAAGATAACGTATCTTTGAGGAAAATTTTAATTATGAATGGAACTCTTAATAAAGTAATGCTTATAGGTAGGTTAGGTAATGATATAAAGCTAACCTATTTCGAGAAGGACTCTTGTATAGGACAAGTATCATTAGCAACGGATGAATCCTATACAGATAAAAATACGCAAGAAAAAGTAGAAAATACTCAGTGGCATAATTTGGTGTTTAGTAATAAATTAGCTGAGACTACTGCTAAATATGTGAAGAAGGGAGACCTTATCTATGTGGAGGGTAAGTTGCGCACACGACAATATAAAGCACAGGATAATTCTCTTCGCTATGTTACAGAAATTATTGTTATAGATGTTAAATTCTTGACATCAAAGAATAATGGAGCTGTATCATAAGTAGGTTTTAATCTTAATAATAGCTCCTTCTTGAAGAGAAATACCTTTTTCAAATAAAATAAAGAGAATGGTTTTTTAAACATTCTTGATTGTATAACTAATTTTTAAATTTTGGACACAGACTCGATAAGTCAATTTTTATCATCCCCTACAGCAGACTTGCTCATACGAGCATTCTTTTTTATCTTTCTTTTAGGGTGTTCTGCTCTTATCTCAGGAGCAGAAGTGGCATTGTTTTCTATCTCTCCTACTGACTTAGAGCAAGAAGAAGGGAAAATAAGTTCTTCAGATAGAATAGTTCTTCAATTACTTAAGAAGCCACAACGATTATTAGCTACCATACTTATAGCTAATAACTTAATCAATATATCTATAGTCTTAGTCTTTGCTCCTTTAGGAGAGTTTCTCTTGGGAAGCCTACCTATATGGCTTAAAACTATCTTTGATGTAGGAATTTTGACCTTTGTAATCTTACTCTGTGGAGAGATTCTTCCTAAGATATACGCTAATCGCAATAATCTCCTATTTGCTCGAAAGGTGTCTCCTATCATTAGAGGATTGGATATATTACTTTCTCCGATAAGTATTCCCATGACCTCGTTTACTACATTCATTAACAATAAAATACACAAAAGTTCTTCTATTTCTATAGGGCAGCTCTCTCAAGCGTTAGAACTTACTTCAGAGGAGGATACCACTCAGGAAGAACACAAGATACTTTCTGGGATTGTCTCTTTTGGTAATACAGACATTCGTGCAGTAATGCGTCCAAGAATAGATATATCTGCCATAGATGAAACGATGACTTACCAAGAAGTACTTGCTTTTATTCAAGAAAACGGATATTCAAGAGTACCTGTATATCAGGAGAATATTGATAAAATTACAGGAATTATTTATGCAAAAGATCTGTTGCCATATCTTGATGAAAAAGATTTTGAATGGAATCAAATTAAGCGAAAAGCCTTTTTCGTCCCTGAAAATAAGAAGTTAGATGATTTATTAGCTGAATTCCAACAAAAAAAGATTCATCTGGCTATAGTAGTTGATGAATATGGAGGAACTTTGGGAGTAGTCACTTTAGAGGATATTATAGAGGAAATAGTAGGAGAAATAAGTGATGAGTATGATGCCGATGATTCCTTTTTCTCTAAGATAGATGAGCATAATTTCTTATTTGATGGAAAAACTTCCTTGAAGGATTTTTACAGAATATTGAATATTAATGAAGAAAAACAAGAGAATTTTGAAAAGGTACGTGGGGAAAGTGAAACTATTGCAGGATTTCTTTTAGAGCTTATAGGGGTATTTCCTGAAAAAAAGCAAGTGGTTCTTTTCGAGGATTATACCTTCACAGTTGAAAATATTGATAAAAAACGAATAAAACAATTAAGAGTTACTATCAAATGATCTATAGAACTATTATTATTTGTATAGGGCTATTTTTAATAAGTTGTAATTCAGATGTACAACCAAAACCAAAGGCTTTTCTCCGCTTAGAGTACGGGGTACCTCAGTATGATACTTTGTCATTAGATTGTCCTTTTTCTTTTCAGAAAAACACGAATTCTAAATTGAGCAAACAGGATAATTGTAGTCTGAATTTGGATTATCCTTCTATGAGAGCAACTATATATATAACCTATAAGCCTGTTAAGGATAATTTAACCAACCTACTTCGTGATGCCCAGAACTTTACTTACGAACATACTATCAAGGCTACTAATATTATAGAACAACCTTACTTAAATGAGAAGGATAAAGTATATGGTATGTTTTATGAAGTTGATGGAAATGCTGCTTCTCAATCTCAATTCTATATTACAGATAGTACAAAGCATTTTATAACAGGATCCATTTATTTCAAGGTACGTCCTAATTTTGATTCTATCTATCCTGCAGCTATTTATTTAAAAAATGATATCCGTAAGATTATGGAAACAACTCACTGGAAATGAACATGAAGAATAAATATTTTTGCATGGTAGCTTTATTTTTATTGCTATTTATTGCTTGTAAAAAAAATGATATACAACGAAACCCTTTCCTACAAGAGGCTAAATTCAGTAGAACTATTAATCTTCGTTTGGTAGAATATAATAAACTTAAAATACCAGGGAATGCCGTGCTGATTGATAATATAGGGCTTAGAGGAGTTGTAGTGGCAAATGTGGGAAACAGTTATTACGCCTGGGATCGCGCTTGTCCTTCACAAGCGCTTTCTGAGTGTAGCCAAATGACTCTTGAAGATAATAATTATTTTATGTACTGCCCTTGTAATGGAGTACGATATAGTTTGCTTAATGGGCAACCTCAAACAGGGAATTCTCCCTATCCAATGCTTAATTATCAAGTAGTTACTAATGGTGATTTTCTAACAATATCTAACTAAATGTTTTATAACTTTCTTAATACCACAAAGACAGCACGTTTATTCACCATATATGGAATAGGAGTATTGCAAATATTTTTATACAGATTTTCCTTGCTTTCTTTGCCTTTTTCTTTGGTAAATATATTAGAAACTATTTTTATATCTTTCTTATTATTAGTTGATATTTCTGTAATAACACTAATGGTTAGAAAAAATCAATTAAGTGAGGGAAATTTATTGGTGCCTTTCTTTTGGATTTTATTAGGTTCTCTCTTTCCAGAAGTTTATGTGGATGCTGCAATAATAGTTGCTAATACATGTATTTTATTTGTATTTTATCAGATTATTAGTCTAAGAAATATAGATGGCAGAGAGGTCTTTTTTAATGCTTCTATGCTTATTTTTATAGCAAGTTTATTTTTTCTTCCTTCTATACTTTCGTTATTGTTACTATGGATACATATTCTCATTTATCCAGGGAAGCGATTCAGAAATATGTTAATTCCTATGGTGTCTTTTATGCTTTTGTCTATTTTAATTTTAGCAATAGCAATCTCCTTAGACGTAGAAGAGAAATTGCTCCTCCACTTTCAATTTGTTCCTAATTTCTCTTTAGATTCCTATCTACAATATAAGTATCTTCCATTGGTGGGAATCCTTCTATTAACTATTACCATTACTTCTTGGGCTTTTTGGAAGCCTTACAAACGTTATTATTCAAGATTTCTCATAAAAATAGCTATCGTGGGTATCTTGGGGATTATTCTTTTTCCAGAAAAAAATGCAGTAGGATGGATATATCTGACCTTTCCTACTGCACTTTCTTTAACTATAATTATTGGGCGGATTAGGCGCTATTGGTTGAGAGAGACCTTATTGTGGAGCTTTACGTTTTTATCTCTTTCAGTGCTCATTTTTGGGACATATCTTGTCTAATGCTTTCCTCCTGTAAGCCAACGATAAATATCATTTCCATTAGCATAAATAAGTAAGGCAAAAAGGATAATAATTCCTATCACTTGAGCATATTCTAATACTTTTTCCTTAGGTTTTCTACCTGTTACTATTTCATAAAGTAGGAATACAATATGTCCTCCATCAAGAGCAGGAATAGGTAAAATATTCATGAAAGCTAATATAATAGAAATTAGCGCAGTACTTTCCCAAAAGCGTAACCAATCCCATTGAGCTTCAAACATTTTTGCCATAGCTCCAAAACCTCCTACTTGACTTGCCCCCTTCTTGGTGAAGATATATTTAAATTGGACAATATAATCATGTAATGTCCAATAGCCATAACTGATACCCGTTTTTATAGCTTGAAAGAAGGAGTAATTCACATGAGTACTTTTACTATCATAGAAATGACCTCCCATTATTCCTAAGAGCCCATTTTCAGGAATAATAGTAAGATCCTTTACCTCACCATTTCTAAGTACCTGAATCTTATTTTCTCCTTCAATAAGATAATCTTTTACCTGATCAAAGAAAGAAGTCTTATTTCCATTAATATCTATGATATGATCACCTTTTTCCATTCCTGCTTTTCGAGCAGGAGAATCTACTAAAACAGAGTCAATTTCAGTAGTCCTACGCTTGATAAAAGAGAGAGGAGTTTTATCATTACGAAATACTTGCATGCCGATACTATCTGGAACACTAATAGTCTGAATGCTACCATCCGCTTTCTGTACAGTAATATTCTCTACTTTACGTACTAAAATCATCCTATTGATAGAAAAAGTATCATTCAAATCAGTCCCATTGACTTTCAGAGGAATATCTCCATTTGAGAAACCATAAGATTTCATAGTATCACTTACTTCATATCCGTGAGGTACATCACTGGGGCGAAGTTCATCTCTCCCCCAAACACCAAAAATCATGGCATAGATAAAGAATCCCAATATAAGATTGACAGTAACACCTCCCACCATGATAATAAGTCGTTGCCAAGCAGGTTTGCTTCTGAATTCCCAGGGTTCAGCAGGTTTTGCCAGTTGTTCCTTATCCATACTTTCATCTATCATTCCAGCTATTTTTACATACCCTCCCAGAGGAAGCCACCCTATTCCATAGATAGTCTCTCCAATTTTCTTCTTGAACAGTGCAAATTTTACATCAAAAAATAGAAAAAATTTTTCTACTCTTGTTTTAAATAATTTGGCTGGGATAAAATGTCCTAACTCATGTAGAATCACTATGATAGACAGGCTTAATAACAATTGTCCTACTCTGATGAAAAATGTCTCCATTGTAAAAAAATTAATGTGCAAAAATACTCTTTTATTTTATATCAAAGTTTAAAAAATATGTTAATTGTAGTATTAGTTAATAGTAAAGGGTATAATTCCTACCTAAAAATAAAGTTATATTTATGTTGTAAATCACAAATAAGGTTAAATATTATATTTTTTTCTTAATAAGTGCTGATAAAGTTTTGTCGTATTTAAAAAGAAAAATACCTTTGCACCCAATTAATATAAATATCATGAAGAAAATTGGAATTATTTTATCCTTACTGGTAACTTCTTTTGCCTCAGCACAGGTTGATTCTCTAAAGTTAAATGCTGTGAATAATGAACAGAAAATAGAAGAGGTTAAGTCAAAGATAGAAGAAGAGAAAAAACAACAAGAGATTATTAAAAGAGGGGAAGAAGAACAGGAATTGGCTGAAAAGGAATTAAAACTCAAAGAGCGACAACAAAAGGAAGCTGAAAGACAGCAAAAAGAAGCTGAAAGGCAACAGAGAGAGGCAGAGAGATTACAGAAAAGAGCTCAACAGCAAGTCGCTAAGGAGCAAAAACTAAAAGAAAAGCAACTAAAACAGCAAGAAAAGGCACAGAGAAAAGCACAGAAAGAGGCTATAGCAGCCCAAAAGCGTGCAGAAAAACGATTAAAAATACAAGATAAAATAGCTAAGTCAAAAATTAAGCTGAATAAAGCAAAAGCCAATTATGACAAGGAAAAGCTTAATCTTGAAAGAGAAATATCAAGAGGAAATTTGTCAGCAGAAAAAGAACTTAAATTTCGAACTAAAATACTTAAAAAGGAATCAAAACTTATAGATGCACAATCTGATTTGAAAAATCTAGAAATAGAACTAGAAAGATTAAGATAAAAGGATTTTTAGTCATAATATTATAAATAAGGAGAGGATTTTTTTAAGGTCTCTCCTTTTTCTTTGGATAGGTATTGATAATAATTTTGAAATATTGAGGATTGTATAATGTCTTCATGCTGTAGAAAGTTTCTTTCCTAGCTTTTTTTTCTGTAGGGAAGTTTACAAAGTGGAGGTCATTATCTATAATCTGATAAATAAGTTCACTGCAATACAATTCAGAAGGATCATCAATAATACCTAAATGATCGAAAGGGACTTTTTTTTGTAAATAATATTGGGCGCGCTTTATAATTTCTCTTCCTTGGGAAGGAGTTATTTTATTAAGACGGACAATTAGTATCTTTCCAGGTATGGAGTATTTTAAGAACATTTGTAAGGATTGTGTCTGTACCCCCTCTATTGGACTAACATTGGAGGAAAGGGAATGAATTACCCACCATTGGTTATCTTTACGATAAAGAATACCTGAGTGGGTAACATCATAGGAATCTCCATTAAGCTTATCGGCAATAATATCACTAAAAAAACCATATCCTCGGCGAAGGATGATATCTCCTTCTTGAAGTTTTTCTACCTCTTTAGTGCTTAATCGGGGAAATTCAATATTTTTTATCACCAACCGTTTTTCTTCTTGAGTATCTATCCAAAAGAATAGATGAAATCCTCCCCATATAGATAACGAAAAAATCCCAAAGAAGAGGAAGAACTGTTTAATTCTTTTTTTCATCTTGGGATTTTAATATTGAATGAGTAATAGCTAACTAGTCTTCTTCTGTAGAAGGAATTGAATCTTGAGAGGCTTCATTCTCATGTTCAGGAGTATCAATTTCCATATCATCAGATGAATGGTCATCTCCGTCTTCGTGGTGCATTCCATTTTCTTTTCCTTGTTCCTTATTGATAGAAACGAGCCATTTCCCTTTTATTTTCTTAAGGTCAAGAGATTCTTCTTTATCAGAGCCTTCGGCTTTATAGAATACTTTTGCAGTATCTCCATTCTCTTCTACTTTGGTGATGGTAAAAGATTTTATATCCTTTTCCTTTGGTTTTTCTCCTTTAGAGAAACTTTCCAGCATACCTATAAGGTCTCCTGTTTTCTCATCACAATATTTTTTAGCTTCTTTAAAATCACCAGCATTAATAGCTTTTAAGAACTTTTCAGCAACTGCTTTAGGAGAATTTCCAGAACAAGAAGCAAGCATTAAACCTCCCAATAATAGGAATGTAATAAGGATTTTTTTCATGTGTATAAAATTATTAAAAATTAAACAAGGGAAAGCACATCACGGGCAATTTGAAGTTCTTCATTGGTAGCAACGATAACTATTTTTACCTTGCTATCAGAGGCTTGAATTTCTACGATATCACTTGGATGATTGAGTTGCTTATTCTTGTCAGGGTCAATCTTAATTCCGAAAGTCTCCAATCCTTCACAAACAGCTTTACGAATCATAGCAGAATTCTCTCCTATACCTGCAGTGAAGATAAGGGAATCTACTCCACCAAGAGCAATCATATAAGCCCCAATGAATTTCTTAACACGATAGGCATACATGTCCAAGCAGAGATTACCTTTAGGGTCATTTTGATTAACAAGTGTTTCCAAATCACGTGCATCAGGACTGCCAATAAGCCCCTTCATCCCACTTTCACTATTTAGTATTTTAGAGATTTCTTGAGTAGAGAGACCTTTTTCTCCTAAGAAAAAGACTACAGTACTATCAATATTACCAGCTCGAGTACCCATAATAAGTCCATCTCCAGGACCAAATCCCATAGAAGTATCTATACAGTGACCTTCTTCATTCACAGCAGCCATGCTAGCACCATTGCCAAGGTGAAGGGTGATGTTTTTCATGTGAGGGTTGTTAAAATGGCGGCGTGTGCGTGCATCTACATACTTATGGCTAATACCATGAAAACCATATACACGAATTCTATCCTCAGTATAATAATGGTTAGGGATAGCATAACGATAGGCTCTCTCAGGCATGGTCTGGTGGAAGGCGGTATCAAAAACAACAAAGTTCTCAGTTTCTTTAGGAAATGTTTTCATAGCAGCTTCAATTCCTATAATATTAGCTGGATTATGCAAAGGTGCTAAAGGAATTCCTTTACGAAGTTCTTCCATTACCTCCGGAGTTACACGCTTTGGAGTAGTATATTTACCTCCATGAACACCTCTGTGTCCGATATATTTTACCTCATTAATAGATTTGATAACTCCAACTTCATTGTCGGTAAGGTAAGCAGCCATTTCTTTAAATGCTACTTCATGATTATCAAAATGCATTTCCTTACTTACCTTGTACTTTTCTCCATTTTTCCAATATTCATGGGTGATTTTACCTTGTTCAAGACCAATACGTTCGGCAAGCCCTTTGGCAAGGACAGATTCAGTATCCATTTCAATAAGTTGATATTTGAAAGAGGAACTACCTCCGTTAATAATGAGTATTTTCATCGTTTCTATTATTTATATATTTGTATTAATTTGTTAAAAAGGAAGCCCATCATCCTCTAAGTCATCTCCTGTTGTTTGTGCCTTAGGGGTGAAAGTTTGTTCAGTGGTAGTTGGTGCCATAGGAGGAGGGGTAGGCTGTGCCTGTACAGACTGAGAGGCTGTTTCTACATTTACAATACGCCAGGCAACTAATGAATTAAAATACTTCACTTCTCCTTGAGGATTTGTCCATTCACGTCCACGAATATCAAAAGTTACTTTTACAACTTGTCCAGGTTGGTAGCCATTAAGTAATTCGCAATTTCCTTGTGTGAAATCAAGGGAAATAGTCTGTGGATATTGTTCTTCAGTAACAATAATAAGCTCTCTCTTTTGAAAGCCATTTGCTCCAAAAGTCTGTATAGGAGTAATAACTTTAATACGTCCTTGTATTTCCATGAGGTTTATTTTTTTATATATGATTAAATTAATAGTCCAGTTTTAAGCGTTCAAAAAATAAAGTTGCCACAAAGGTACTAAAAAAATACGGAATATTAATGGTTCTTTTAGAAAATATTTTATGAGATTATTTGTTAGCTTTTTCTTTTCTTTCACGTTTGTAAATGTGCTTAAGTTTTTTAGCGATGAATTTATTTAAATCTTTGCCTTTTACAGTATAAGTATTTAGCAGGAGAACAGGAGCAATAACTCCAAAAGAAAGCCCCAAGGTAATAAAGCCTGTTTGTATAGCAAGCTTAATAGTTTCAAAGATAGTTTCTAAAGTCTGATCATGTTCGTGAGTAATAGTAACAATCTTAACAAGTCCCATCATAAATTCATAGCCGGACTTACCAGGAATCATATTGATTACTGCAGGAATGGTAAAAACCATAGGTGGAGTGTGTACTCTATGAGCAAAATACATACCCAGGAATCCTACTACACAAGCTCCTATGAAAGAAGCTATTACTACTTGTTCAGGAATGATTGTTTTGATAAGGAGGAACTTAGTACTCCATCCTATAGCCCCTAATAGAGCAGTAGCCCATAGAGCTCTATGGGGAGTATTGAAAAGGAGCGCAAAACCTATGGACACCCACATAGACCAGAAAATACGTTCTGATAAAAGACAAAAAGCATCAAAGAAGTTCATATCCAAAGATAAATAAAGATAGATAAAAGCCAATAGAAATCATAAAAATAAGTACCATTGCATAGGAAAGTTTTGCTATTCCTGCTACTATATATCCTGTAAGTAAGTCAATAAAACCATTAATTAAAGGAACTCCAGGAATAAGCCATAATACACACGCTGCTAATGCATTCTTGTATTCCTCACCCACCATAAGGCGAAAAATATTGACCACACAAACAGATACAAATGCAGCCCATGCCCAACAGATAAATACATTGAACTTTTTTAACTGAAGAATTCTTCTTCCAGCTAACCCTACCAAAGTTGCTAAAAAGGAAATCCCAAATTCCAAATAATTACTATGGTTATCTCCTCCAAAAATGTAAGCTAATGACCCACCGGCGAGTGATACAAAGAACCACATTACATACATATTGTAATGTGATTTTTGCTTAATATGGATGAGCTCCTTTTCTATCACTTCAATAGGGAGTTTTTTCTCTAGAACACGCCATGAAAGAATACTAATATCTGATATAGCATTGAAATTTACCCCATGATGAGGAATACTTTTTACAATAGTTTCTTTTTCTTCTGTAGTTTTATTATAAACTGTAAGAATGATAGCAGAGTAGGAGTAGAATATATCACAATGATAATTCAAAGCTCCTGCTATTCTATTGACATTCCTAAGTACCCTGCGTGTATTGGCACCTCCTGTAATAAGGATAAAGTTCACTTCAGCTAAAAGTTGTGCTACACGTTCTATCTCTTTCATGGTTACCTATTTACAAATTTAAAATATTTTGTAATCAATTATTTATTCTAATGAGGAAGTAGTTCTTCTTACCTCTTTGTAACAGAATAAATTGATTGTTTAGTAAGTCTTTCTCAGAGAGAGAATAATCTTCGGTTACTTTTTCTTTATTTACTGAGATAGAATTCTCACCAAGAGCACGTCTTGCCTCTGAATTACTTTTAATAAAACCTGTTTTAGCAGAAAGAGCACCAATCATGTCCAATCCCTTTTTAAGATCAGTTAGAGAAATTTCCGCTTGAGGAACCCCGTCAAATATTTCAAGCAGTGTTTGTGAGTCTAATTTTTTTAGATCCTCTGAAGTGGTATTACCAAAAAGAATTTGGGAAGCCCGAATAGCATTCTCTAATTCTTCTCTTCCATGAACCAAGATAGTAAGTTCTTCCGCTAATTTACTTTGTAGAATTCTTTGGTGAGGAGCTTCTCTATGTACCATAATGAGAGTTTCTATTTCTCCTTTAGGAAGCATGGTAAATATTTTGATATAACGCTCTGCATCTACATCCGAGGTATTAATCCAATACTGATAGAACTTATATGGAGAAGTCTTTTCAGGATCAAGCCATACGTTACCTCCTTCTGATTTACCAAATTTGGTACCATCCGCTTTGGTAATTAGCGGGCAAGTAAGAGCATAAGCCTTTCCACCCACTTTACGGCGAATAAGTTCTGTACCAGTAGTAATATTTCCCCATTGATCAGAACCTCCCATCTGTAAGGTAACTCCTTTTTCTTGAAATAAGTGTAGATAATCAAATCCTTGTAAGAGTTGATAAGAGAATTCAGTGAATGACATTCCATCAGTATTCTCATTAGGGTCAAAGCGCTTTTTTACAGAATCCTTTGCCATCATATAATTTACAGTAATATGCTTACCAATATCACGAATGAAGGAGAGAAAGGAGACATCTTTTGTCCAGTCATAGTTATTAACCAGTTCGGCACGATTAGGGGTAGTGCTTTCAAAATCAAGAAATTTTGCCAATTGTTTTTTGATTCCCTCTATATTATGAGCTAAAGTTTCTTTTGTAAGTAAATTTCTTTCAGCTGATTTTCCTGAAGGGTCGCCTATCATACCCGTAGCTCCCCCGATGACGGCATAAGGCTTATGACCACAGTCTTGAAAATGACGGAGCATCATCACTCCTACTAAGTGTCCAATATGTAATGAATCCGCAGTAGGGTCTATCCCTACATAGGCAGCACGTAGTCCTTCTAATAAGTGTTCTTCAGTCTCAGGCATAATATCCTGAATCATACCTCTCCATCGTAATTCTTCTACAAAGTTCTTCATTTTTATTGAAATTAAATTGCAAAGGTACAAAAAATAATGATTAATTTCTAGTGATTGATGATTAATTTTTCAGTAGTTAGTGATTAGAGGCAAAAATAAGAGATAGAACTAAAATAGCAATAAAAAAGTAAGAAAAAACGCTATAATTATTTGTAACTAATATGAGGAATTCGTATTTTTGCAGGAGATAAGCAATAATAATCTTGTTTATGAAATTGTGAAAATACAATTTATTACTTTTCTCAACTCTAAACAGACATTATGCTTGTCATTATTTGCAGGGCTATTGCTGATTTCCTGTCAGAACCAATCCAAGTCCTCCAAAGAGAAACAGGATTCACTAAAAGAGGTATCCGACCCCATTGTAGAAGCTCCCAGCACTCCTAAGAAACTCCTTACTGAAGATGAGATAGTGGATATAGTATTGATTTTGCCTATCACGCAGAAAGCAAATAAGCAAATCAATAGAATTTCTAAGAGGAAAAGTGGAGTCTCTATCATGGTTGAACCTAAGGAAACCTTAGAGAATGGGCAAGAATACTATATTGTACATATATGTTACAACGGGGATGAACGCTATGAGACTTATCATCTTCTCTATATAAATAAGCAAAATAAGAGCGATATTCGCATAAGTAATCCTTTCAAAGGTACAGTTTTATTCCCCTTGCTCAATGGAAAGAAGATATTAGTTTTAAATAAATAAGTTTTTGTTAAATCTTTAACGTATGCAAGAAAAAAAAATTATAGAGCGTTTTATTCGCTATGTGAAAGTAGATTCACAATCTGATCCTGAAAGTGCTTCTACTCCCAGTACTCAAAAACAATGGGATATCATTCATCTCTTGGTAGATGAACTTAAGGAAATAGGACTTTCTGAGGTAAGTGTAGATGATTATGGTTACATTATGGCTACACTCCCTTCCAATGTATCCTATGAAGTACCAACCGTAGGCTTTATTGCTCACTATGACACAGCCCCTGATTTCTCAGGAGCCAATGTAAATCCTCAATTTGTACATAATTATGATGGAGGAGATATTGTCCTTAATGAAAAAGAAGGAATTGTACTTTCTCCTACTTATTTTCCTGATTTGAAGAAATATATAGGACAAACTATAATTACTACAGATGGATTGTCTCTTTTAGGAGCTGATGACAAAGCTGGGGTAGCTGAGATAGTTTCTGCTATGGAATACCTCCTTGCTCATCCTGAAATACATCATGGTAAAATTCGCATTAGTTTTACCCCTGATGAAGAAATAGGAACAGGTCCTCATAAGTTTGATGTTCCTAAGTTTGGAGCTCAATGGGCTTATACTATGGATGGTAGTCATATAGGGGAATTAGAATATGAAAGTTTCAATGCTGCGGGAGCTAAGATTCATATTAAAGGGAAAAGTGTACATCCTGGTACTGCTAAAGGACGCTTGGTCAATGCCGTACTTATTGCCAGTGAACTGATTGAGGCTCTTCCTGAAGATGAAGTCCCTGAACGTACTGAAGGTCATGAAGGATTCTTCCATGTAATGAACATCAAAGGAGATGTGGAAGATATTTATATTAACCTGATCATTCGCGATCATGACAGAAATAAATTCAATGCACGTAAGGAACTCCTTCACACCATTGTAAAAGACCTTCAAGAATTGCATAAGAATGCTGCTTTTGAACTTGAAGTGGTAGACCAGTATTATAATATGCGTGAAAAGATAGAACCAGTCATTCATATAGTGGAAATTGCTGAACAAGCAATGAAAGAGGTAGGGATAACTCCTATAATACAGGCTATTCGTGGAGGTACTGATGGAGCGCAGCTAAGTTTCAAAGGATTGCCCTGTCCTAATATTTTTGCAGGAGGGGTGAACTTTCATGGAAAGTATGAATACCTTCCTGTTCCCAGTTTATTAAAAGCAGTAGATGTAATTATAAAAATAGCAGAACTTACTGCAGAAAGATATAAAAAATAATTTATTCCTTATTAAGGATAAAGAGGCTACCCCTTTCGGATAGCTTCTTTATGTTAAGAATAATGAAGCAAATTTAATTAATCTTAGGGTCTTTCATACCTTGTTCTATCATATTATAGAATTGGTCAAGTTTAGGTAATACTACAATGCGAGTACGGCGATTTAAAGCACGTCCATCAGCAGAGGCATTGGTAGTTACAGGGACATACTCACTACGTCCTGCAGCGGTCATACGAGCAGGGGTTACACCAAAGTCATTTTGTAGAATACGTACCACAGCAGTTGCTCTCAACACACTCAAATCCCAATTGTCTTTGATACAGTTGTTCTTAATAGGTACATTATCGGTATGACCTTCCACCATAAATTCAAAATCAGGCTTATTGTTCACTACTTTTGCTACTTTTCCAAGCACTTCACGTGCACGAGGAGTTACATTATAGCTACCACTACTAAAGAGCATTTTGTCAGAGATAGATACATATACGACTCCTTTATCCACTTGTATAGTAATATCTTGGTCATCCAAGTTCCCTAAAACACCTTTAAGGCTTTGAACGAGAGCTAAGTTGATAGAATCACGTCGTGTAACTGCATCCCGAAGATTCTTAATAGTTAAGTCTTTTTCTTTGAGGCTTTCTAAAGAGCGCTCTAAGTTATCAGCTCCTTTTTGAGTAAGTGTAGTCATATTTCCAAGATTGGTGAGCAATCCTTCATTGTTCTTTTGCAATAGTTCATTCTTGGATTGCAATAATTCCTTATCTTTAAGACAACTGTTGAGTTTTACAGTAGCTGTATTAAGTAAATCTTGGGTACTCTTAAGTTCTTCTTGAACTTCACGGAATTTTTTGTTAGAGACACAGGAAGTCATTACTACCCCCCCTAACAAAAAAAGTACAATTCTTTTCATGCGTAATAAATTTAAGTATTTTTATACTGCAAAGGTACGATTTATTATTGAATAAAATTCATTCAAAAAAAGATTTAAAAGTTAAACATTTTTAAAGTTTTGGCTTTTGTACTAAAAATAATTAATTTTTTTCTCAAAAACCAAATATACTATTGTTTTTTTTAAGAAAAATCAATAATAAAATTCATTTTGTAAAATAAATAGAATATACTGTAAGCACTAAGGAAAGTTATATTCCTTTTTCATCTAAGAATTGTTGGAGAGTTACAATATCAGCAAAGAGAATTTCTCGTGCCTTACTTCCTTTAAAAGGTCCTACTACTCCTAATACTTCTAATTGGTCTATAAGGCGACCCGCACGGTTATATCCAAGTTTTAACTTACGTTGTAACAGAGAAGCCGAACCTTGCTGTGCATTAACAAGAATTTCTGCAGCCTCCCTGAGCAAGGGATCTTTCTCAGACATATCTACATCAGGAGTTTCCATATCATTTTCACCTACATATTCTGGAAGGAGGAAGGCACTAGGATATCCTTTTTGTGCTCCAATAAAATCGGCAATACGTTCCACTTCAGGAGTATCCACGAAGGCACACTGAATACGGATTAGGTCGTTACCCTGTGTGTATAGCATATCCCCTTTCCCAATAAGCTGATTAGCACCCGGTCCATCCAAGATCGTTTTGGAATCAATAGCAGAGGTTACTTTGAAGGCAACTCGAGCAGGGAAGTTAGCCTTAATAAGTCCAGTGATGACATTCACTGAAGGACGTTGGGTGGCAATAATCAGATGAATTCCTACAGCACGTGCTAATTGTGCCAGACGTGCAATGGGGAGTTCTACTTCCTTACCCGCGGTCATAATAAGGTCAGCAAATTCATCTACTA
Source organism: Capnocytophaga sp. G2 (assembly GCF_035282625.1). NCBI lineage: Bacteria > Pseudomonadati > Bacteroidota > Flavobacteriia > Flavobacteriales > Flavobacteriaceae > Capnocytophaga > Capnocytophaga sp. G2. The sequence goes on from NZ_JAYKBU010000004.1 coordinate 127,510, forward strand.
CTAATACAATATAGGGTAAGAATTGATGTCCTTCATTTGGATTTAATTGTCGCGCTTTGAACTTGGCATTGTATTCTTTAATATTACGTACCATAGCATTCTTAAGTAGGTCATACCTATTATCCATCTCAATACAAAGAGAATTTAAGGTATTGACTACTTTAGAGGTATCGGTAATTATTGCCTCCTCACTATCAGGAAGCTTTGCTAAGTAATGACGTTCTATTTTGTTGTAAAGAGTGAGTTCTACTTTTTTAGGATCAACAAGGATAAATTTCACTTCAGCAGGATGCTTTTTGTAAAGTAGAGAGGTGAGTACGGCATTAAGTCCTACGGATTTTCCTTGTCCTGTAGCCCCTGCCATAAGCATGTGTGGCATTTTTGTTAGGTCAGCAACAAAGGTTTCATTGCTGATAGTTTTCCCAAAGGCAATAGGAAGTTCCATCTCTGCCCGTTGGAAATTGGCTGAACCTATCACTGATCTCATGGAAACAACAGAAGAAGTTTTGTTAGGGACTTCTATACCTACAGTACCTTTTCCAGGAATAGGAGCTATAATACGAATACCTAAAGCCGCTAAAGATAATGCAATATCATCCTCTAAACTTTTAATTTTGGAAATACGGGTGCCAGGAGCAGGAACAATTTCATAAAGTGTAACAGTAGGACCTATTACCGCAGTAATACGAGAAATATCTATTTTATAATCACGTAGAGTTTGGATAATAGTATTCTTATTTTCTTCTAGTTCTTCGTCATTACGGACAACACCTGAATCCTTATATTCCTTGAGCAGGTCTAAAGGAGGAAATTGAAAAGATTTGAGTTCCAAGGTTGGATCATATTCGCCGAAATCTTCTACTAAGCGTTTGGCAACTTCCTCAGGATTTACAGTTTCCTCTTGCTTAATTTCTACTTTGAATTCCTTATCTTCTATAGGTTCATTCTCTTCTACTTCCAGATGCAAAGGAGGAATATCTTTTTTATGGGTATAGATATCAATATCTTTATTCTGTTCCTCTTGAATAGGGGTAGAAACGATGAATTCTTCATCACCTAATGAGGTTGCTTGAATCTCATTTGTAATGTTTTTTTGTTCTTCTGTGATGGGAGAAACTGTTTTTTCAAGGATTTTTTTCTTCCCCTTTATCCAGTGATTACCTGCATCGAGAGTATTTCTAATCTTCTCAGAAGTAATGTGAAACTTTCCTATCAGATATAAACAAAGTATTAATAAGAGAAGTAGAGCTGTTCCCAGTCTGCCTATATAGTCTCTTAGGTAAGAATTGATTTCATATCCACCCATACCACTAAGGATTGTGGCATCGGAGGAAAGAAAACCTAAAGAAACAGAGATAAAGAGCATCCAGAGAATGCCCCAAAACCACTTATTAAGCATTTTGGTTTTTGTGGAAAGAAGAAGTTTTAACCCAGTGAGAGCCAAAAGTGATAAAGGAATAAATATGGCAATACCAAAGCCCCTGTATATAAAAAAATTTCCTAAGTAAGCTCCTATTTTATTAAAAATATTTTGAGGTTGTGCATTTCTGTCAGCAAATTCTGAGAGAATACTTTGATCTGCTTGCCAACTAAAGATAAAGGAAATAAAGGCAATACAAAGAATCAAACAGATAAAAAGAAGAATAACTCCTAAGGAAACTCTCTGCTGAGAAAGTTTATTAGAGTTACTGTTCTTTTCTTTTTTAGGAGATTTAATAGATTTGGTTTTTGCCATTTTTATAATTGTTTCTTATAAGAGCTAAAAAGAAGAGGCAAAGATACTCAATTGTGATGATTCCACAAGAGTTATTATGATTTAGTTTTTAACAATATTCAAAACATCCATATTTGCTTTGAATAGTAAGTTTTTTACAGTTAGCCTTTTCTACATGTCCTATAACTTGAGCTTCAATATTAAAAGATTGGGAAATAGCAATGATATCAGAGGCAACTTCCTTCGGCACATAGAGTTCCATACGATGTCCGCAGTTAAATACTTGGTACATTTCTTTCCAATCTGTATGGGATTGTTCCTGGATGAGTTGGAATAGAGGAGGTATAGGGAAAAGATTATCCTTGATTACATGTAAATTATCTATGAAATGTAAGATTTTTGTTTGCGCTCCTCCACTACAATGTACCATTCCGTGAATTTGTTCTGGAGTGTATTTGGAGAGTATTTTCTGAATAACAGGAGCGTATGTGCGAGTAGGGGAAAGAACTAATTTTCCTGCATCTAAAATAGTATCTGCTACAGCATCCGTTAGTAATTTCTCTCCAGTATAAATAATCTCATCAGGAAGATTGTTGTCATAACTTTCAGGATATTTTTTAGCAAGTATCTTGGAGAAGATATCATGACGTGCAGAAGTAAGTCCATTACTTCCCATCCCCCCGTTATACTCTTTCTCATAAGAGGCTTGTCCAAAAGAAGCTAATCCCACAATTACATCTCCTTCAATAATACGTGCATTATCAATTACCTGAGAGCGCTTTATGCGTGCTGTAACTGTGGAATCCACGATAATAGTACGCACCAAATCACCTACATCTGCAGTTTCTCCACCTGTGGAGTAAATAGTTACACCATAGGAATGTAATTCACTGATAAGTTCTTCTGTACCATTGATGATAGCGGCAATAACTTCTCCGGGTATAAGCCTTTTATTGCGCCCAATAGTGGAGGAAAGGAGAATGTTATTGGTAATCCCTACACATAATAAATCATCAATATTCATAATTAAAGCATCCTGGGCAATTCCTTTCCATACAGAGAGATCTCCCGTTTCCTTCCAATAGGTATAGGCAAGGGAGGATTTGGTACCTGCTCCATCTGCATGCATGACCAAGCAATATTGTTCATCACCTGTTAGATAATCAGGAATTACCTTACAAAAAGCCTTAGGAAAAAGTCCCTTATCAATATTCTTGATCGCATTATGTACATCCTCTTTGGTAGCAGAAACTCCTCGCATAGTATATCGGTTATCCATAAAAAAGATTTTGACTGTTATTCAAAAGACAAAGATAATGAAAATAGTTGGATTAACAAGTAATAATGAACTTAATTATTTTGCTTACCAATTCAACTCCACAATGAACTTTTTAGCTTGCAAATTTATAAATTAAAGCGTCTGTTTTACTGAAGCATTTTTGCGTTCATGGTTAACTCTTGCACTTTTTGCGCATTATAAGTTTCTTTTTTGAACTATTTCGCTTTTTCTATCTGATGAAACATTGAGTTTTTCTGCTATAATATTTTTTCTATTCTACTTGTAAGATATGCTTATATTTCATATCTTTGCTCTCAAGTTAAATGCTTATATTTCATTGCTTATTTTGTTTTATTTGACAAAGAAAAGCATTTTTCTTCAAAGGAAGAAAACTTTTTTGTTTTCCCTTTCTATAAACACTATTATCTTAAATATATACATGGACGAATACGATAATTGGGCTGAAAAAACTTATTGTTATGATAATATTACCTAAAATGAAACCTTATATTCTTTTTCTATTTTACGCTATCTGTTGGGGACAAAATGAAAAGCACCAACAGGTCTATCAGTTACAGGGCAATGTCAAGTCCCTAACGATCTCTCAGAGCAAACTTCCAAAAGCGGCGGAGGCGCTCTCGTTTGATTCCTTAGATGATGACCAGTTCCTCCTCTTTGACAAAAAGGGACGTATCACCGAATTGGATACTTATTTTCGGGGAAGACAGCCTAAAACGATTCAAAAATGGACTTATGATGACAAAAATCATGTCTCTAAAGAAGTTCTTGAGCTTGTCCCTGAAAAACTTACTCAAACCACTTCCTATACCTATGATGATAAACAGAAAAAAGCCTCTGCTACCATTACCTCTACAGGTTTTCCTAACAAAAAATCTAAAATGGTAATATCTTTAGGCGATAATCTCCTTCCCTCTGAGATCTTAGCGTACAATTTCGAAGGAAAATTGGAGGGGAAAAGAGCGCTCAAATATTCCAAAAATGGATTCCTCTCTCAGTCTCTTTCTTATGATGATAAAAACAAACTCGTTCATAGCATTTCCTATGAATATGATGATAAAAACAGATTCACAAAGATAGACAATAGGGTGAATAGGACTTATGAATTACATTTCTTTACCAAATACTTGTACAAAAAGGGACTTTTCCCTACCAAATATATAGTTACATCTGGCGAGGAACCTTCTCAAACTTTTACGCTTAAGTACAAGTTCGACAGCAAAGGTAATTGGATCGAAAAAACGTATTTCCTTGATGGAGAAGCCGCCGCAACTATCGAAAGAGAAATTACTTACTATTAAAAGGGATATCTATGAATCATTTATTTACTGTTATTTTTTTCTTTCTTTGTACCTTATCATGGGGACAGGAAGATGTTCGCCTTTCCTGTCAGGTAAAAGGTAATGTAAAATCTATTGATATTACTAAAGAGGAATCTGATGAGATTAAAGGGGATTTCCTGGTCGATTCTTTTGACTATAATATGGCTATCACCTTGGACAAAAAAGGACGGGTCATCAAGCTCACTTCCTATAGTGAAAAGGGGAAGCCCTCTGATATCAAAGAAACTGTCTATGATAATAAAAATAGAGTAGCTAAGGAAACTGTGCTTTTCCTCCCCGAAAAAATAACCCGAAAAATCTCTTATTCCTATAATGACAAGGAAAAAAAAGGTACTGCTATTGCCCTTTCTTCCCACGAGAGTGATGAACAAACTAAAAGAGAGATAACCCTCAACGACGAAGGACTCCCCATTAAAGTAATCTTCTTTGACTCCGATGGAGAGGCTTTCAAAGAAATTTCTTATGAGTATAACAAAAACCAGAAACTTGTCAAATCTACTATATACGAGGACGGTAATCTCAAGCGACAGGTCTCCTATAAGTATGATGACAAAGGGAGAATCATAGAAGCGAAGAATTATTATATCTTTTTCCCCGGTGGAGATATTACTTACAAATATGTCTATAAAGACGATATTTATCCCATAGAACACACTGCCATCGTAGGAGGTGAAGATCCTGAAACACTTACTTTTAAGTACAAGTTCGACAGCAAAGGCAATTGGATCGAAAAAACGTATTTCCTTGACGAAGAAGCTGTGGCTATTATCAAAAGAAAAATAACTTATTACTAAAATACTGCATGATGAAGTTCTTATATTTTTTTCTAATTACATTATACTCCTTTTCTTCCTTCGCACAGGATGATAATATGCTCCCCTACTTACGATTAAAGGGGAAAATAGAATCAGTACGCATTATTCCTTATGAAGTACAAGAAAAAGATGACAAAACTATTGAAAAAAATATTAGTATTGGTTTCTTATACGACAAAAATGCTTTTATAAGATTCAATAAAGCAGGTAAAGTAATTGAAAAAATCGATTACAATAACAAAAATGAAGTCACAAGACACAGAGAACTTTCTTATGATAACAAAAATAGATGCATAAACGAAAAAGTATATAACAAAGAAGGAAAAATGACTCAAGAAATCTCCACCACGTATGATGACAAAAAGAAAGAAAGCCGAGAGACCGATCATCGTCGTATTACCGTTTGTCAATTAGATGATCGCGGTAACCCCATCAATTGTGCGACCTTTACCACCGAAGGGAAGCTAATCGAAAAATGTTATACTACTTATGACAAGGATAATAAGGTGTTGGAAAAAGTATATAGAACACCTAACAATGACAAAAAATACGTCTTTCACAACGAGTATAATGACAATGGGTATCATACAAAAATTTCCGAAGATGATTATGTCAATTTTACAGATAATATTAAGGTCAATTATTTCTATAAGGATGCTCCCTTACCCTATCAGCAATCTCTGTCAGCTAATGGAACCTTACCTGCTTATTCTGATCTTTCCTACCAGTATGATAAAAAAGGCAACTGGATTCGCAAAGAAGTACGTTATAAGGACAAATTAGTATTCCTTGTAGAACTTAAGATTACTTATTTCAATTAAGAAAAATTAAATGGCCTTCAAATATTATTTTGTAATCTCATATAAATAGTCTATATTTGCACTTTGATTTAAAAAATGAAAATAGAACAACCTCTCTTACAAATATACCACAATACACACTGCAGTAAAAGTCGAGAATGTTTGGCTTTCCTGAAAAAAGAGCATCTCCCTATAGAAATCATAGACTATCTTAAGAACCCTCCAACGGTAGCACAAATAAAGGATTTACTGCATAAATTAGGCATTAAGCCTTTAGAATTAGTACGCAAGAAGGAAGCAATATGGAAAGAAGTAGGTAGTGATTCCCTCTCAGAAGAGCAAATCATAGAACTACTACACCAATATCCTAAACTGATAGAGAGACCTATCTTGATACAAGGAGACAAAGCTATCATAGCACGTCCTTTGAGTATAGCACAGGATTGGCTCAAAGAACAAAAGTAAATTCACAAATTAATCAAATATTTAATGAAGAGATTTTTTCTACTTTTAGGCTTTTTAATAACCTGTTATACCTCCTTAGCACAAGTATATATATCTGTTACAGGAGGATATGCATGGGGAGTACCCTCAACTAAAATAGGAGAAGAAAGTATCAATGGCAAGGAAAGTGTACGTTTTGGAACTTTCGGAGAGGGGATTAATAGTCAGTTCAGAGTCGGCTATTTCTTCAACAAAACGTGGGGAGTTGATATCAGTGCAGGATACCTCTATGGTGAGGATCAACTTGTAAGGCGTGAAATAAGTCAGAAGAAACTCGCAGGAACTCCTTTAACAGCCACCATTGAAGGGGAAGTAAAAGGAAGAGGACGTGCCTTCGGTGCTGCACTTTCTGTTATCTATAACTTTACAAATAATTTCTATGGTAGGTTCGGTCTACTCACTAAAATAGGTGGAAAAACTGAAGCTATAGCACATTCATATACCACTACTAACCAAGATATTCCTCTGGCAGCCCTTACTCAATTAGGTATCAACTTACCCGCACTCTCAGGACTTCCTAATACAGCTATTATCAAACAGGGAGCTACTATTGAGACTACTTATACAGAGGATTACAAAGGGAAAATACCTTTTGGTACCATTGCCGCTTTGGGGTACAAATATAATATTACAGAAAAGTTAGCTTTCTTTGCTGAATTGGAGTATATGAATATCTCTGTAAAACGTGACTATTCTGAATTGAAAGATTTTAACCAGACACTAAAAGCTACCCTCAATGTGTCAGGTATAAACCGTGAAATTAAGACCAACCTAATGACTTTAGATGGCTTTAATAATGGCTCTTACCAAGATGTCTTACGCGGACAGGTATATCATAAGCGAACAGATTATGTGGAAAAAGCCTCTCAAGAAGAACTTTCCAATAACTTAAATAATAAAAAACTTACAGAGAAAGCTTCTTATTCTTCTTTAGGAGTGAATTTTGGTATTAAACTTTCCTTCTAATCATGTAAAATATAAAAAGATTATATTTTTAGGGATTGCGCCATTTTTTCTCTATGGCTTCATAATTAATATAGATAGCTGCAGGCTGCATTTCTAATTCTCCTTGTGAGAAAGCTCGCAAAAGAATATCTTCTATCCAAAAATCTTCTTCTACTTCTTCAGGATTATAAGTACTTTTAAGAGATAAATCATAGAACCAAGCAGTATTATTATACCAAAAAGCACGCCATCCACTACGAAGATTCTTTACTAAATTATAAGCAGACTCACCCGTTTGCCGATATATAAGTTTGATAAGAATTTTCCCTTGAGAACGAGAAAGTTTTTTAAGTTCTACTGTAAATCTTGCCTCAGCATCCTCTTGTACTTTCTTGGTATATTTTTTCTTTTGCCTTTTACTAGGAAGAGTATCCAACACTCTTTCAATACGGTATAACTTATCTGCAGCCAATTTGGCATAAGGATATACTTTTTTTACTCTAGATCTGAGCAGTTCATATTTTTTCTTTTGTTCTTCATTTTTAAAAAAAGGCTGACTTCCAAAAAAAAGTACCTCTTCCAAATTAATAATAGTTTCATTAGGAGCTATACTATCTATCTTAATAATTGTATCTCTCTCCTGTGCAAAAGAAGAAATCACTCCTAAACAACTCAATATAAAAAAACTTATTCGCATATATGCTAATTTTTGACAAATGTACGACTTTATAAGGAATTTTTTATCTGGTAAAATGTTAAAATATTATATCTTTTCTTTTAATATCAATAGTTTTATTCCTATTTTTTTGTAACTTTGCGAAAATTTTCCAAGTAAAAGTGGAGGTAATACAGAATACTAATTATGTATTAATGACCCAAGAAGGTTCTTACTTAGTAGAATACCTTATTGGAGAGGTGATTTTTACCTCTAGTATTAGTCGTGCTATGATTTTTTCTGACCTTAAAATAGCCCTCCGTTTTAAGAATTTACTTTATGAACGTTTTAAAATAAAAGTAAGTGTAAATACTTATATTTATTAGGGAAATTTACCATTAAAAAAGAAAGACTTTTTCTGCTAATCTGATTAACAATGTATTATTATCACGAAACAACACATAAACAAAACGGTAACTGGGGAATTCTACTTCTTAGAATCTTCATAGGTGGGATTTTACTTTTCCATGGTATTTCTAAGTTCAATGATATTAGTTTTGTAAAAATACAATTGGTTAATAATGGATTACCCAGTATTTGGGCTTATGGTATCTATATTGGTGAAATTATTGCTCCTCTTTTGGTTATTTTAGGTTATAGAACTCGTTTTTTTTCTATGCTTATTGCTATTAACTGTCTGGTAGCAACCCTGTTGGTTCACAGAGGAGAAATATTCATAGTAGACCCAAATACAGGGGCTTGGGGGATAGAGACTTTAGGTTTATTTTTTGGAGGAGCTATTTCTCTATGTTTCTTAGGTGGTGGAAAGTATGCTCTCTCTAAGAGAAGTAGTTGGGATTAGGCTCCTAATCTTTTAAACATTATTTTCAATGGTGCCACTCTCCTTCTTTTCCTTCCGAATTATTCATAATGATTTATACTTCCTGATAGGAAGTATGTATCTGTAGGATGCTCTATCCAATTTTGGAAAGCCTCATTTACTGCGTCTATTAGAGTTCTTCCTCCGGAGGTTGCAGAAATAATTTTAGGCACAAGCGGTAGCTGTAGCTACCCCATGTTGTCCCGCTCCTGTTTCGGCTATAACATGTTTTTTACCTAATTGTTTAGCCAAAAGAGCTTGCCCTAAAGCATTATTGAGTTTGTGTGCTCCTATGTGATTTAGGTCTTCTCGCTTCAAATAAATATGGGTATGATACTTCTTACTCAAATTAGCGGCATAGAACAAAGAAGTCTCTCTTCCTACGTAATCCTCAAGTAATCGCTTATACTCTCTTTCAAAAGATTCAGAGAAGATGATTCTCTTATAATTATCTTCTAATTCTTTCAAATTTATCTTAAGAGCATCTGGAACATAAGCTCCTCCAAATTCGCCATAATAACCATTGGTATCCACTGAATATTTTTTCATTATATAAAATTTTAAGAAATTACTAAAAAATAAGCCCTGCCGCAAGTGTGACAGGGCTTTTATACTGTATTATATACAAAGCTCCGTTTCCTTACAGCTTAAAAAATTTAGGAAAAACCACCACCATTTATTTGTATACAGATAATTCATTCTTGTTTATTTTCTGCAAAGTTATATTTTTTTTGTAAGCAACAAATATTTTCAAAAAATTTTTTTTTATATTTAATTATTCATAATAAAATAGTAATTTTGCACCACTGAAAAAATACTCATGAATTATTCCCAATCACTTACATCTCCCATTTTTGAGCTTATTTCTAAAATTGCTGACCAAAACAATCAAAAATGCTTTGTCGTAGGAGGTTTTGTTCGTGATTTATTGTTAAAACGAGGTATTGCCAAAGATATTGATATTGTCACTTTAGGCAGTGGTATAGAGTTGGCTGAAAAGGTTGCCGCTCAACTACCTAACAATCCTAAAATATCGGTATTCAAGAACTTTGGTACTGCTATGATTAAGACCGATAGCATAGACATTGAGTTTGTAGGGGCGCGTAAGGAGAGCTATCGGGAAGATTCTCGTAAGCCCTTAGTGGAGAATGGTACCCTTGCCGATGACCAAAATCGTCGTGATTTCACAATCAATACCTTGGCTATTTCCCTAAACCAAGATTCTTTTGGAGAACTTGTGGATCCTTTTGGAGGCATTAATGATTTGCAAAACCAGATTATTCGCACCCCTTTAGAGCCTAATATCACCTATTCTGATGACCCTTTACGTATGCTCAGAGCCATTCGCTTTGCTACCCAACTGAATTTTCAAATAGAAGAAAAATCCCTACAAGCTATAGCCGACAACAAGGAGCGGCTCAAGATTATTTCCAATGAGCGTATTGCTGAGGAACTCAACAAAATACTCGCCTCCAACAAGCCTTCTATTGGATTTAAGTTGCTTTATGAAACGGGCTTACTCTCGCTAATCCTTCCCGAACTGGTCGCCCTACAAGGCGTAGATGAAAAAGAAGGCCAACGCCACAAGGATAATTTCTGGCATACACTGGAAGTAGTAGATAATATTTCCCTGAACACCAATGACTTATGGCTCCGCTGGGCAGCCCTCCTGCACGATATAGGCAAGGCGCCTACCAAGCGATTTGACAAGAAAATAGGCTGGACTTTCCACGGACATGAGTTCGTAGGGGGCAAGATGGTTGTCAAGATATTCCAACGACTACGCCTGCCACAGAACGAAAAGATGAAGTTTGTCCAGAAAATAGTTACCATGAGTTCCCGCCCAATCATAATTGCGCAGGATATCGTAACCGATTCGGCAGTAAGGCGCTTACTTTTTGATGCTGGAGATGACTTTGAAGCGCTGATGACTCTTTGCGAGGCCGATATTACCACCAAAAACCCACAAAGGTATAAGAAATATCATCAGAATTTCCAAATTGTACGTCAAAAAGTCGTAGAAGTAGAGGAAAAAGATCATATTCGCAACTTCCAACCCCCTATTACAGGCGAGGAAATTATGGCACTCTTTGGACTAAAACCCTCCCGCGAGGTAGGCCAACTCAAAGAGGTTATTAAGGAAGCTATCTTGGAGGGCATCATAGGCAACTCCTACGAAGAGGCCTATCCATTTATGCTCGAAAAAGCAAAGAAAATGGGACTGTCTTTAGTCACTGGAGCAAGCTCGTAGCTTGTTCTTTAGGGTGATAGAACTTACAAAACCTAATTAAGAATGAAAGAAAATATAAAGATAAGTGTCCTATCTGTGATTATAGGCGCTATTCAAATGATACTTTTTCTGCCAGATGGGTATTCCTGTATTGACGCAAAAAGTGATGTTTTCACAGGCATTTCTATTTTTATGCCTATCCAATTCTGTATGGTATTTGTGTATAGCATTTTTTGTAAGCCTCTTAGAAAATCTATCACTAAGTATGTTTTGCTAATTATTGTTTTAGCTTTTTGGCTATATATCAATAGGATAGAATTTATGCATCGGGAGGCTTGTTGGTCTACCTATTTGAAAGAAGAGATTAACCCAGCGGTAGTATATAGCTCTATCATCCCCTGCGGGATTTGCATTTTTGCCTTTTATATAGGAATATGCTATTTTTTGAAAAAGGAAAAACAGAAAACACCTTCCTCTGACAAAGCAACAAACCACTCTGTTACTAAGTTAAGTATCATTATTGGCTTTTTACTTATAGGATGTAGTGCCCCGAAAAGTGATTTTAAAGTTATCAAAACCGAAAAAGTAGGTAAAGGTTATCAATATAACCCCAATGGATTTATAGAAAATAACTATGGAAGGTTCCTTATAAAAACCATTTCTAATTATGATAAACAGGGGAAGCTAAAAGAATTTTTTTTGAATAGGGCTAATGGATTTTTGGAATATACCTCATCAGAACTAAAAGAAGATATTGCTTTACTAAAGAGTTTGGATATTGATACTATATATTCAGATAAGAAATACATTAGTTACATAAAAGAGAAAAAGAATGATACCATTTTCTATTTATCAAATAATAAAATCGTGATAAAAACTAAGTAATTCTATGAAAGTGCTGTCATTTTTTGATCTCTTATAACTTCTGTTATTTTTAATTCTATAAAATATGAACAATCAATTATTATTAGAAAAAGCCAATGCTATAGGGAAAAGTACCCTCATAGACTTCCTTGAAATTCGCTTTATAGAAATAGGTGATGACTACATAATCGCACAAATGCCTGTTAATGAAAAGACTTGCCAACCCAATCACATCCTGCATGGAGGGGCTTCGGCAGCCTTGGCAGAAACCACAGGGAGTATTGCTGCTACGCTACTAGCGAATCCTGACTCTGAAAACTACTTAGTCTTAGGAATAGACATTATCATGAACCATGTACGTGGAGTAGAATTGGGTAAGCAAGTTTTTGCTAAAGCCACCCTAATCCATAAGGGAAAAACACTGCAGCACTGGGATATAAAAATCACAGATGAGGACGAGAATCTTGTTTCCTATGGAAAGCACACCACAATAATTACTAAGAAAAAATGAACTATTCTAAAGAAGATTTCTTAGAAAAAGCAAAAGAGATTGCCTTACAAGGGTTACCTTTTGCCTTGTTTAGCCATCCCAATAGTACGGATATTCACCTTATATACCAGAATGATGATACCCTCCATACAGCTGATTTTTCTAAGGATCAGGGCTTTATCATGTGTCCTTTTCACGGAGGGAGTCCCCTGCTGCTAAAGCAAGAAAATTACCTTACCACTACCCTACTCCCCGCTGAAAAGCCTATACTTAGTGCCACTCTTATCCCTACTCAAGGTGATAGAGAACACTATCATATCCTTTTTGAAAAAGCACTGAAAGCCATAGAGGAACATACGTTAGAAAAGGTAGTTCTTTCCCGTAGAATTGCTTACCAAGGCAATCAAAAATCGCTTCTTACCTATTTCCAAGATCTGAAAGCCCTATACCCTACAGCCTTTTGTTATGCTTTTTCCCACCCCAAAGTAGGTCGCTGGCTGGCTGCCACTCCTGAAACCTTGATAAAAGTTGTAGGTGATACTCTTTCTACCATGTCGCTGGCGGGAACCAAACCCTTTGTCGAAGGGGAAAGTCCCCTATGGACAGAAAAAGAATATAGAGAACAAAAGATTGTAACCGACACTATCACCCAAGTGCTACAACCTCTCACCACCGATTTATCCATAGAAAAAGTACATGAAGTACGTGCCGGGAGACTCTGGCATCTCTGTACAGAAATTACCGCTAAAATCACCCCTAATACACCTATCCAAGAAATTGTACAACGCCTACACCCCACTCCTGCGGTATGTGGTTTCCCAACAGATAAAGCTCGTAATTTTCTACTTGAGAATGAGGGCTATCCAAGAGAATTTTATGCAGGATATTGTGGTTTGACCCATTGGGGAGAGAATCGCTCCATAGACCTATTTGTCAATCTCAGATGCGCCCAACTCACTCAAAAAGAGATATTTGTATATGTAGGAGGAGGGGTCAATAGTGGTTCTCAAGAAGAAAGCGAATGGCAGGAAACGGAAAATAAAGCCCAAACCATGCTACGAGTACTTCAATAGTTCCTTAAGCCCCTTTGGGTAGCCGTACAAACTGAGAGACAAATTCTGGCAAACCTGTATCAGGGAGTCGCTCATTATAATCGTAATAGCTAATCACACAGGAGATCGCCTGCCCTCTGAGCACTGTCGCTATAAAATAGACAATGAGTTTGTGATCCTTATGATGACTCTTGAGGACAGGATCTTGATAATGTTCATTATAGACAACCTCCGTGGCGCGTGTTTGCTTCCCTTCAAAGAGGAGCGTGATATCCCGCTCTGTAAGAATGCTTATCGTATGGTTTTCTGGTACGGGAATCAACATAGCCCATTCCTTCTGTAGGGCAATGGCTTGCTGTGCTTGGGCTAAGGTAGCGTGCAGGCTCCAGTTAATTTCCCCTTTGGTAGGACAGCGTACGATATTGACTCCTGTCCAATAACATTCGTCCATGAGCATCACTTTCCTACCGAGAAAATCAAAGGAACGTCCGCCCATGTGGTTCTCATTCAATACCTTTTTATCCAATATCAGTCGTATCATCTCTGTGTCAATCTCCTCAGAGGGTCTCTCTGTAACCGAAGAAATAGTGGCAATAAATGACCATTTACCCTCATCTGTATCTTTACCTATAAAATATACCATTGTATTTTGCCAATGAGTCTCTTTGTTTTTCTTATAATAAGAAAGATAATAATGAGGATATGCCAACTTAGGATTCTTCTTAGGAATGGTATCTGAGAAATGATTTTTCTTAGCAAAATTAATTACACTCCGCTTTGTTACAAGGGTATCAAAAGCTTCTTCATAGGGAAATAATTCCAACTTATATTTTCCCATAGCGTAGAGCTGCTTTCCGTTATCCATAAGGTTATAATATAAGCGTTTTTGAGCGCCCTTGTTTTGTGCTGCTAAAGAGAGTGATAACAAGAATAAAAGATAGAAATATGATTTCATAACGACGAATAATCAGTGAATAGTGACTAATCGTGCCAGCTGGGGGGTGATATTTACTGTTTTCTTTCTCCATTCATCTACTTCTACTTAAAAATGGTCTTTATCAGTCTTTGTTTCAATCTCAAACTTTTTTCCATTTTAAACAAAGCTCTTTTCATACCGATACCAAATCTACCAACAGAACCATTAGGTAAGGAGCGTTTTCTGGGCGACCAAATCTAAAAGCATTTTTTTTTAGCGGTTTCTAGTGAAAAACCTCCACAGTTATCTTTTACAATAAATACATCTTTTATTAATTGTAATATATAGTCCTTGATAAGATGTTGAGTTAACTATATTAGCTCCATCTATTGAATTATCCAATATAGCATCTTTTATTGAAATATCTCTTGTAATCATCTCAATAAAAATGTTTTTGTTGGATTACCTAAATATTATATTATCCATAGGATTATCATTTAGTACTAAATATTTTACCAAATTCAAACTCTCGTATATTACTTATAGCCTGACGTGGTTTGATATTTTCCATGGAACGATTGATGGTTGCTTGTTGTTTTTCACCAGCTCCTAAGAATTTACGAATAGAACGCCAATTATTTCCATCTTTTATCTGCATTAAAAATGCAGATTGACATAACTCAGAAAAATCAAAATCTCGTTGATTAAACTCTTCTATTCCTTGAGAAACTAGCATTACAGCCACTCCTTGAGAACGAATCTCCCTCAGTAATTTTTCTAATATTTCTTGTGACTTTGGTTCTTTGAAAACATTATGAGCTTCATCTATCAGTAGCACATATCTTAGACCACTATAATCATTCTCTATAGGAACCTTATCCATATTCATAAAGGTACTATACAGATAATATATCACCAAGAAAGTAGCTGTAAATCTAACATCTTTACTTAAATCACCTGATAGACTCAAGTAATAGTTTCCATTTATAAAGTCTCCTGATTTACTATTATCAAATAAATCTACCTCAGTAAGTCCTATTAGAACTTGAGTAAGAGAAGTTGGTTTATCACCTGCTATCTCATATACATTTTCTAAAATATCATTTAGAGTGGGATAAGTACCATCCTTTCTGTTATCAAAAGCTCTTTTTGTAGCATCCTTTAGATATTGCTTTTGCACCTTTCCTAAATTGGCATATTTATCAATAATATCAACAAACCTACCAATACCAACTAATTTATCCTTTTCATTTATATTATTAATAAAAGATAACGGATTGACAGGAAAGGAATCTGTAGGAGTATCTATTAATTTAGCATTTGTCTGAGTAAAAAAGTCTTCATTTTCCTTGTTTTTCCTATCACTTTCTGTCATCCCTTTAAAGTCTAAATAAAGAAAATTAACCCCTCCTTTTGACTCTTCTACTATTCTTTTGAGTATATTTCTCGCAAAATAGGACTTTCCTGTGCCTGACTGACCAGCTATTGCTATATGACAATTGCTATACAGATTCGTATTATTTGGCGTAAAATATATTTCTCTACCATTATCTTCTCCTATCAATATTTTAATAGGAGCTACAAAAGATTCTTTTTCTTTTATAAGACTATTCTTATTCTTTGTATAGCCAAAACCTTCTTCATTAGTCATATTACCAATTCCTTCTTCTACATTATCTAAAAGGAACTCCATCCCTGATACATTCTTGTTTTCCTCAAAATACTTATTTATCAACTCTAATCCATTATCTATATGCCATTTTAGATATTTCCTTATATCATTGTGATCTTTATGAATCTTATATTTCTGACTGATTAAAGAAATATAGTACTCTCTATAGTTCCCAAATAACGTATTGTCTTTATATTCTTTTTGTTTATCTGCAGTATTATAATTTTTATTTTCATCATAAGTTGACTTCACTAATGAATAAGCCAATGCTATTCGAGCTATATGGTTTTCTTCTCCTAATCCCATAGAATTAGTGAGTTTTTTAACTAGTTCCGAAGATGTTTTTATATTAAAATTCGTTTGCATTTTGATATTCTTTTTCAAATACTCTGAATAAATCTTCCTTTTTTTCTACATTGTGAAAAGAAGATACATTATTTTTATTTCTTATCAGATAGGTTTTGCTAACATTAGGAAGCAATAGGTTGTATTCATCTTCTGTCATTTCCTTTTTTAACAGAGGAAATATAATAACTTGATCAGACACTTTTGGGTAAAAATATCTCACAATACTATTAGAATGATCAACATCAAACTTTTGCATAGGAGAATCTATAAAGACAGGAAAACTAATATTTGATTCATCTACTAATCCTTTCAAAAGAACAGTAGCATACATTTGTTGTTCTCCTTTTGAAAAAGTATCTTTATTAAGATATTTATCTTTATCACTTTTCAAGTTAATATCTACAACATCTCCTATGATTTTAATTTCTACTTTTTTCACAAGCTCCCTTTTGTGTAAAAGCATAGCTAACCCCTCCTCTATTCTTTTTTCAAGTGATTCCGCTTTTTCTCTCTTAAAAGTTTCAATAAAACTTTTGAGTACTTGAATAGTTTTTCCAACCTCTTCTCCTATAGCAAGATTTCCTTTGCTTAGTTCAAGTTTTTCACTAATACTATTAGCATTTTTCGTTTGTTGTAATATAAAGTTATCATTATCCTGAATATTTTGTCTTTTAACCCCAATTAACTGTTGGAGTTTATCATATACATTTTGATATTCTTTTTTTTGTTCTCTATCTGCTTTAGCCAAAGCATCTTCTGATTTTTCTTCTGCCAAACGGACTTTTTTATTGATCTCATTTAGTTCATTTTTAGCTCGAATAAAATCAACATGAATAGTATTTAGTTTCTCTTTAAAGGATATTTTTATATTATTAGCAAACTGTCTTAAGTCAGCAGCTTCACTTTCGGAGTAATTATGTATTATATCTACTATTTCTTCTTTTTGTCTCTCCTCTACCCCTAAATATTTTTTCAACAACAATTTAAAGTTCTCTACATAAAACTGTTGTACATCATAAGAAATTTGAAAATTATTAGGCTTTTCAATATTTATAAGTTCATCAATTATCTTAGAAGAAACTTCTTCTGCCTTATCTTTATCATAACTTCCATTAATAAATTTTCTCTCATTAGAGACTTGTTCTAATACTTCCATCAAAAGTTCCCCTGTCATAGCAAAAGGTATAATCTCAAAATAGGTTTTTAACTCACTTTGTAAATTATCTACTCTCTTTACTAAATCTTCTTTTCTATTTCTGAGTTCATTAAACTCTTCTTCTGTTATGATATTTCCTTTTTTAATTAACTTTTCTTCTAATAAAGATATATTATATCTTAGTAAAGATGAATTTTCTTGTAGATCTTGTAACTGCTTTTGGAGTTCTGCATTTTCATCTCTTTTTTCTTTTATATCAATACCTATTCTTTCTAATTCTGTACGATCTTTATAGGAAGCTGTTTCTTCCTTTAGTTTATTTAAATAGCCTTCCAAATCCTCTTTTAAGTCCTGATATTGTTTTATACCCAGTACTTCGACATAGGCTCTACTGAGTTCCTTTTGTTGTTCTTCTGTGTGAATTTCTGCTAAAGAAACTATTTTTTCAGCATCAAAAAAGAAAAACTTAGCAATTTCTTTAGGCATTATAAAATCACGAATAAAAATTTCTTTGCCTATTTCTTCCACCAATTCACTCTCCATCCCATCTATTAGTATTTCCAAATTTTCATCTTGTGATCCCTCTGTATAATATGTTCTTGTTAGTTTGAGTTCATTACAAGTTACTTCAGGAATTGTGGTAACATTAGAAAAAGTTATTGCCACTGAAAAAGTTGTAGATCCTTCCTCACTTGCCGTATGGTTCAAGCTATTTCTTATATATTTTTTATAATTACCATTATTTTCTATTTCACGCCTATAGATCTCATCTACATCACACATCTGTCTTCCATACAGACACCAAACCAATGACATTAAGAAAGTTGTTTTCCCAAAGCCATTTTTACCACTTATAATCACTATATTTTCTTTATCATTAATTGATAAATCAATTTTGTGATAACCTTTATAAATTCTAAAATTATTTAATTCTATTGATTTAATGATCATACAACTGCAATATATTGTTTATAGCGCCTACCTATACTATCTATAAGACCTTTTCTTTTCAACATTATTGTCTTAGATTTTTCCAATTTCAATAAATCTTGTATAAGAGTAAACTGTTTCTTATCATCTTTACATGCCGATAGAAGTAGTTCCTCTTCTCTCTTTATTTGTTCATTGTATTGTTTCATATCTATATCTTTATTAAATACTTTATTATATATCGCAGAAACTGTTTTTTCAAAGTATAAATCCCTGTACCAGATTACTTGTATAGCTATTAATTCTTGTTTATTAATAAGCTCAAGATTATAGCCCAATTCATTGATCTGTTTCTGAGCTTCAAATACTTTTTCTAATATCTCTGTCCTATGTTTAATTTCAACACACCCACCATTAGGAATTGCTGCTAAAGAACCATCTCTTCTATAATCAGAACGATTTTCAGGTTTATTTCTTTCTTCTTGTATCCAATTTCTTAAATCTCGCAAAGGAATCAGCCACTTATGTCCATTCTCTATTTGTGCTGAAATAGATTTATCTTCCTTTACCACAGTACAGGTCCAACAGCCGAACCTGCTTTGCCCACAAGATTTATGCTCTTTATCTGATACCATTGTAGGACATTCATAATCATCCGCACTTGCATCAGTATATATATCAAACAGCTCTTTATTATCAGCCCCCCAAGGAGATTTAAAAGTATTTATAATATACCATACTTCTTCTAATTCTAACTCCTTTATAGGAGAATATACAAAAACATTATTTTGTAAAGGATGTTTAGTTAGTCTCTTACCTTTTATTTCGTGTTTTTTAATAGAATTAGCTCTTGTTACACTCTCACTTTTTCGAGTACCTACCAATATAATTGCTTCATGATAATCATTATCTTCACTCCTTACAATATCTGAAACGAATTTTGCTGTGGGCTTTATCTTTAATCGTTCTGTGCACCATCTAAAACTATTATTGGGCGCAGGATAACCCTTTCCTATAAGATTTACAAAAAAAGAGTCCTCTAATCGTGGCGTTGTCTTCCGCACTTTTATAGGTAAAGAATGTAACGAAGCTGCATCTGCTATCTTTCCCAAGACTTTATTTACATAATTCGTAATAATTGGATTCTCAACCAAGGTATCATTACAAACTACATAGACTTCCCTCTTTAAAAATTTTATATCATATTCATTTTTTACTTTTAATATAGCCATCCAAGTCAATGTCAATAATACTGTTGAGTCTTTTCCACCACTAAAACCTATGATCCAAGGTCTGTTATTATCATCTAACATATATTGGTCGGCTATTTCATCTATTATATAATTGATTTTATTCATTTGGTTTATAATAAAAACTATTTTTATAGTCAATCTATATCAATAAAAATAGCTTGTTCTAAAGTATAATAAATTCTCTGCAAATATACAAATTCTTTTTAGATATAAGTCGCTATTTCCAGAAAAATATAACAATGTCAAAAAACCGAACTATTCAAAGGAATAATTCGGTTCTTGTAAAGAAGGCGGCGACATACTCTCCCACATATTGCAGTACCATCTGCGCTAAAAGGTTTAACTTCTCTGTTCGGAATGGTAAGAGGTGAGACCTTTCGCTTTAACCACCTTAAATTTTTAGTGATTAGTGAAAAACTAATAGTGAATAATTCTTCACCACACTTGTATTTTAAAGTAAAGTAGCTTAAGTGTGTAGAGAATAACTTTTCTCTCTTCACTGTTCACTCTTCACTTAATTGACACTATTGGATAAGACACCTATTTAATGGTTAACTACTAGTGACTAATGACTAATTACTAACAACTAATCACTAACCACTGAAAAAAGAATTTCGTACAATAAGTCTTCGGGTTATTAGTATCACTCGGCTTTGATGTTACCACCTTTACACCTGTAAC
>NZ_JAYKBU010000005.1:0-143711 GCF_035282625.1 Capnocytophaga sp. G2
CAAATGGTTGGCTTGACGGATATAAAGGTTTGATAATGAGATATGAGTATCTTGATGTAACTTGGATTGGAATGCTCCTATTAGGGTTTATCTCCAAGTTCCTCAAAAAAGTTTAAACACGTTTATTGTATTGATGAGCATTATCAAAATCTATTTCATTTCTTTCTGCATAGAAATCTTCAGGAAGTGTGGGTTGCTTACCTAAGAAATAGTCATAAGAATCAGGATATTCTGTCAATGCTCCTATATATTTATACTTAATCCATTTTTGTTGGTTTTTTACGAAATCTTCCTCTAATCCATAGCCTTTTAGCTTTGTTTCAAGTTCACTGAAGAGAGATTTAAGGCTTTGCTTAAAGACTTGTGGTTCCTGCTTGAAAAGTGCCCCATCGGATCTAAATATTTTATTATTGACAAAGAGTTCTCTCTCTATTAGGTATTGTGTTTGCTTTGCTTGCGTACCGGATAAGGTTACTTTGGAGAGATCTTGATTAAGAGAGAGTTCTATATTAGTCTCATTATCTAAATAAAGAGGAACTAATAGAGTAGGATTCTCAAAGAGATAGTAAGAATGATTCTCTGTTATAGGACGTATGGTATCTCGGAAAGAGCCATCGGTGCCGACAGGAATCTCCTTAAGAACTTCGTTGTTAAGAATGAGCTGTATTTTCTGGTTTTCAGGAATGGATACCTTTCCTGAGATCACTGCATAATCCGCCTTTTCTTGTGTTGGTTTTTCACCACATGCGGTGAGCAAACTCATGATAGCTACACTTGTAATGATTTTTCTCATGGTTACATTTTAATATGTTATAGTTTTGTATTTTGATTCAAGTCTCTTAAACTTTGTAAAATTCTGTCTTATTAAAAAATAGTATATTATTAATGAGAGCACTAAAAACATCCACTTTTTTACCCAAAAAAGAAAACGAGTTCTTAAAAGGCTATTTTCCACACTCTGCTTAGTAAAAAACACACCAATACCCCATATAGTACAGGTAAAAAGGTAGCAATGAGCGTCCATTTTTTACTATTAGTCTCCTTATAAATCGTATAGATAGTAGTACTACAAGGGTTGTGTAATAAGCTGAATAGCATCAGATTAATAGCAGTTAATAGGCTCCAGCCCCCCGCATGTAGTAAGGTGTCTATTTCGGAGGTACTAGCCTCCACCAGTACACCTGCTTCGCCTGCGGTAGCTTGACCTAATAACATTGTGGTAAGCATTAGTATAGTGGGGATAACGATCTCATTGGCAGGAATGGCTACTATGTATGCCAAGAGAATCACTCCGTTAAGTCCTATGAATATACCTATAGGATCTAAGCCATGTATAAGCCATAAGGCTATGGGTTGACTGCCTATTTGTATATTACAAATGAGCCATATTATGGCTCCTGCAGGAGCTGCAAATACGATAGCACGCCACAGTACAATGAGGGTACGGTCAATAAGAGAGGTATAAAGAGTTTGAAAGAAACGTGGAGGACGATAAGGAGGGAGTTCTAATACAAAGAAAGAGGACTCTCCTTTGAGCAAAGTTCTGCTCAGTAACCACGATGTGAAAAATGAAAAGATAATTCCTAATATTGCAATTCCTATTACAGCGAGCATGGATACAGTACCAGACCATTGTTTGGGTACCAATGCTCCAATGAATAGGGTAGCAATGAGTATTTGGGTAGGCCATCTGCCATTACAGAGAGAAAAGTTATTAGTAATAATAGCAATAAGTTTCTCTCGTGGACTATTAATAATACGTGTTGCCACGACTCCTGCAGCATTACAGCCAAATCCCATACTCATCGTAAGGGCTTGCTTGCCATGTGCTCCTGCCCGGCGAAAGAGCTTATCTAAGTTGAAAGCTACACGTGGTAGGTAGCCAAAATCCTCCAAAAGGGTAAATAAAGGGAAGAAAATAGCCATAGGAGGTAACATCACTGAAATAACCCAAGTAGTAGCCAGATAGATGCCATCAATAAGGAAACCGCTAAGCCACCATGGAAAATGCAAAGTCTCAGCGCCACTCTTCAGCAGAGGATATAACCAACCTACAAAAAAATCGGAAAGTAGTTCTGATGGGTAGTTAGCACCTGTAATAGTAATCCATAATACTATAGCCAATAGAAGGAACATAATAGGAAATCCCCAAAACTTATGAGTTACTATCCTATCAATGGCACGATCTATGCGGAAAGAGCGAGCAGAGAGGTCTGTACTCACTGAAGCATTTGTCAGGGCAGAGGCTTGTGCATAAATAGCTTCTACTAAATCATTACGGTAGTTGTCGCCTAATAGTTGATGGTACTTCTGAGCGATGTGTAGTAGATGCTTTTGTTCTTCAGGATTGTTTTTTTCCGAAAAAGAACCTTCGGCTATTCCTTTTTTTATACTTTGGTCACCTTCAATAAGGCGCATAGCTAGCCAATGTGTATTAGGGAGTGTAGGGTTCAGTTTGTTAAGTATTTGCTCTAATTGTGCAATAGCTTCAATGTGCTGTTTAGGGAGTTCTATAAATGTTTTTTTCTTAGTTTGGAACTTACCACTTACTACCTCCTCAATGGCAAGAAGTAAATCATCAATACCTTCTCTGGTACGGGCGCTGGTAGCTACTACAGGAATACCCAGATCCCGTGAAAGAGTACGTGTATCTATGCTAATATGATGTCGGGAAGCCTCATCCATTAAGTTTAGGCAAAGCACTGCTTTATCTGTAATTTCTAATATTTGAAGGGTAAGACTTAGGTTTCGCTCTAAGCGACTTGCATCTACCACTATCACGGTTACATCAGGCTTACCAAAGAGAATAAAATCCCGTGCTACTTCCTCATCTTCAGAGGTAGAAAGTAGCGAATATGTGCCAGGGAGATCAATTATTTTGTAACGTAAGTCATGGAATAGAAAACTTCCCTCAGCACGGGTAACTGTTTTTCCAGGCCAATTGCCCGTGTGTTGGCGCAGACCGGTAAGAGCATTGAACACAGTACTCTTCCCAGTATTAGGATTACCAGCCAAAGCAATAGTATAATCAAAAGTCCCTGTCTCCTCTCCTAAGGGTTTTAGGGAAGTTGAAGGGTTTAGAGCACAAGTATCACAAGTATTTTTCATAGGGATAAGCTAATTAATATACAAAGGGCATCCTCTTTGCGGAGGGCAATTTGGGTATTATGAATATTATATGCTACAGGGTCAGCCAAAGGGCTTATATTCTCCACAAATATTTTGGAACCACGTACAAAGCCTAAGTCCAACAAGCGTTGTCGTACCTCTTGTCGACATTCAGGGGTAAATCCTTCAATAATAGCGACTTGTCCTGTTTTTAGAGAAGCTAAAGTAAGTAACATAAGTATATTATTTATATAATATAAAATATATTTTTAGACGAGCAAAATTACAATTTTATATTATAACAACAAAATAATTTACCAAAATCTAAAAAATGTAATAAGGTTGGGTTTTAATAGGATAAAAAGAATGATTATAATAGATAATTTGGTTTTAAGTAAGAAAGCCTTGATCATACGAATGCTTTGGTATTACTTTGCATATATTCACTTATAGCATTAAAGAGATAAAAGAACTCCATTTGTAAGGAGGTAGGAGGAAACTAAAAAAACGAAACTAAAAAAACGAAACTAAAAATTATTTTGTACCTTTGCCACTTAATAAATACATGAGAAATGTTACAGGATATTCTATTAGAAAACAGTAAAGAAGGAATAAAGCAACTTTATGGAGTGACTATAGATAATATAGAAATCCAGCAGACACGCAAGGAATTTGAAGGAGATTTTACCCTTGTTCTTTTTCCCTTACTTAAGTATATTAAAGCTAATCCTCAGGAAATAGGAGAGAAGTTAGGGGCTTATTTGAAAGAGAGGACTCCTATAGTTGGTTATAATGTAGTGAAGGGTTTTCTGAATCTTACTATCATGGATAGCTACTTTTTGAGCATTTTCAATAGTATATTATCCCAAAAGGACTATGGTAAGATCCCTGTAACAGCAGATGCTCCTGCAGTGATTGTGGAATATTCCTCTCCTAATACGAATAAACCTCTTCACTTAGGTCATATTCGTAATAACCTCTTAGGCTTCTCTATGGCAAAAATATTGGAAGCTACAGGGAAAAAAGTGTATAAAACTCAGATTATCAATGATCGAGGTATCCATATTTGTAAGTCCATGCTTGCTTGGCAACTCTTTGGTAATGGAGAGACACCACAAAGCACAGGCATCAAGGGAGATAAGTTCGTAGGAAAGTATTATGTACTCTTTGATAAAGCCTATAAGGAGCAAGTTGCAGAACTTGTTTCACAAGGGAAAAGTAAAGAGGAAGCAGAGAGACAAGCTCCTATATTTCAGCAAGCCCAACAGATGCTTCGCCGTTGGGAGAAGGGCGATGCTCAAATTCTTGCTCTTTGGAAGCAAATGAACCAATGGGTATATGATGGTTTTGAGGTTACTTATCATAATTTAGGAGTAAGTTTTGACCGAAATTACTACGAGAGCGAAACATATCTTTTAGGTAAAGATATTGTCCAGAAAGGTTTGGAATCAGGTGTATTTTATCGTAAAGAGGATGGTTCTGTATGGATAGACCTTACTGAGGAAGGGTTGGATGAGAAACTAGTACTCCGTTCCGATGGTACCTCTGTATACATCACCCAAGACCTTGGTACGGCTACTAAGCGCATAGAGGATGATTTTCCTAATATTACCGGGATGATTTACACGGTAGGAAACGAACAGGATTATCATTTTAAGGTACTCTTCCTTATTTTACAAAAGTTAGGTTATAGCTGGGCAAAGAACCTTTATCACTTGAGTTATGGCATGGTGGAACTCCCTAATGGGAAAATGAAAAGTCGTGAAGGAACGGTGGTAGATGCTGATGACCTTATGCAGGAAATGGTTTCTGTGGCTCAAGGGCTCTCTCAAGAGCTTGGCAAATTAGAGGGATACACCGAGCAGCAGAAACAAGAACTCTACCATATTATAGGCTTGGGAGCCTTAAAATATTATATCCTTAAAGTAGACCCTAAGAAGAAAATAGCTTTTAATCCGGAAGAGTCTATTGATTTTCAAGGGAACACAGGACCTTTTATCCAATATACATACGCTCGTATACGCTCTATTATGCGAAAAGGAATTTATGAGATATCACCAGTATATATCCCGCTACATTCTAAAGAGAAACAGTTGATTAAGTTACTTATGATTTTTCCAGAGGTAATACAGAATGCAGCGACCACCTATAACCCTGCTTTGATAGCTAACTATGTATATGATCTGGTTAAGGAGTTTAATTCTTTCTATCAGAATTTATCTATCCTTGGAGAAGAAGATTTCTTGAAACGAGCTTTAAGATACCATCTCTCCTCTAAGGTAGGAGAGGTAATAGCTACAGGGTTTGATCTATTAGGTATTCAAGTGCCTGAAAGAATGTAAAATAAGTAAGCATGAAAATTTTTCATTATTTCTCACTTTTGGTACTTACTCCTATAATATTGTTCCTTGCTTATACGAGGGCAGAACATCCAAGGGGAATAATAGAGTTTTTTTGATTATTTTATTACTTCCTCAATACTTCCTCAATGGCAGAATGATATTTCCAATAGCTATCATTCTTATCTGATATGCAAGGGAATCCCTTTTAAGAAGCATAAAAGGCTTAATGATAAATAATAAAAGAGGCTATCCAAAAATGGTAGCCTCTTTATTAGATTATAAATGAATCCCAAGGTTAGGATAGTGAACTATTTAATACTTGCTTTGAGGTATTCACGGTTCAATCTTGCGATATTCTCCAAGGAGATACCCTTAGGACACTCTACTTCACAAGCGCCAGTATTGGTACAGTTACCAAAACCTTCATGTTCCATTTGGTTAACCATGTTAAGTACACGTTCGGTAGCCTCTACCCGTCCTTGAGGGAGTAGGGCGAACTGAGATACTTTAGCAGCGACAAAGAGCATTGCTGAGGAATTCTTACAAGTGGCTACACAAGCTCCGCAACCTATACAAGCGGCTGCATCCATAGAGCGGTCAGCATCGCGCTTAGGAATAGGAATAGCATTAGCATCCTGTGTATTACCAGAGGTATTGACGGAGATGTACCCTCCAGCCTGTTGGATGCGTTCAAAAGCACTTCTATCCACCATAAGGTCTTTGATTACAGGGAAAGCTGTAGAACGCCATGGTTCAATAGTGATGGTATCACCATCCTTGAACATACGCATGTGTAGTTGGCAGGTAGTTATCCCTCGGTCAGGTCCGTGAGCTTCTCCATTGATAAAGAGAGAACACATACCACAGATACCTTCACGGCAGTCATGATCAAAAGCGATAGGTTCTTCTCCTTGCTCTATAAGTTGTTCATTCAGTATATCCAACATTTCCAAGAAAGACATGTGATCGGAAATGTTATTGACTTTATATTCTACCATGCGACCTTTCTCTTGAGAGTTTTTCTGTCGCCACACTTTGAGTGTTAGGTTCATTGTTGCCATATCTTCTTATTTATAACTACGTTGTTTGAGTTCTATATCTTTGAATACTAAAGGTTCTTTGTGTAATACCTCTTCGCTTGGGTTGTAGGTGTTAATTATCTCAGTAGGATCACCTGTGTATTGCCAAGCCGCTACGTATGCATAGTTTTTGTCATCACGGAGGGCTTCCCCTTCTGGAGTTTGATACTCTTCACGGAAGTGTCCACCACAAGATTCGTTGCGCTCTAAGGCATCTTTAGCAAAGAGTTCACCCAGTTCAAGGAAGTCGGCTACACGATTAGCTTTTTCCAGTTCTACATTCATACCAGTGAGTTCTCCAGGTACTTTTACATCGCGCCAGAACTCTTCACGAATTTCGCGTATTTCTTGGATGGCTTGTTTAAGACCTTCTGCATTACGAGCCATACCTACTTTGTCCCACATCACCTTACCGAGCTTCTTGTGGAAGTAATCTACGGAGTGGGTTCCTTTGTTATTGATAAAGTGAGCTAAGCGTTCTTTCACTACGCGTTCTGCTTCATCAAACTCAGGAGAGTTGGTAGGGATTTTTCCGGTACGGATATCCGCAGAAAGATAGTCACCTATGGTATAAGGTAATACGAAATAGCCATCTGCCAAGCCTTGCATTAAGGCAGAAGCGCCCAATCGGTTGGCACCATGGTCAGAGAAGTTAGCCTCTCCTATGGCATAAAGTCCAGGCACAGTGGTCATTAGGTTATAATCCACCCAGATACCTCCCATAGTGTAGTGAGTAGCTGGGTAAATCATCATAGGGGTTTTGTAAGGATTTTCCGCTACAATCTTTTCGTACATTTGGAAAAGATTACCATACTTAGCCTCAATGATTTTTTCTCCACGACTGGTAATTTCTTCTTTGCTAGGGTTTTCTATACCATGAATTTTACATTGTTCACGTCCGTAACGTTCGATAGCAGAGGAGAAGTCAAGGTATACAGCTTCCCCTGTTTCATTCACTCCATAACCAGCATCACAACGTTCTTTAGCGGCACGAGAAGCTACGTCACGAGGCACAAGGTTACCAAAAGCAGGATAGCGGCGTTCCAAGTAGTAATCACGGTCTTCTTCAGGTATTTCGGTAGGTTTTTTACGTTTTTCACGAATAGCAATGGCATCTTCCATTTTCTTAGGTACCCAAATACGTCCATCATTACGTAAGGATTCGGACATAAGGGTTAGCTTAGACTGATAGTCTCCTGAGCGTGGGATACAAGTAGGGTGAATTTGAGTAAAGCAAGGATTAGCGAAGAAAGCACCTTTCTTGTGTATTTTCCAAGCTGCTGTAGCATTACAACCCATAGCATTGGTGGAAAGAAAATATACGTTACCATACCCTCCAGTGGCGATTACCACAGCATGGGCGGAGTGACGTTCGATTTCTCCTGTTACGAGGTTACGAGCTATGATTCCACGAGCCTTACCATCTACAATTACCACGTCAAGCATTTCATGACGGTTATACATATCTATTTTACCACGAGCTATTTGTCGGTTCATAGCCGCATAACAACCTAAAAGCAGCTGTTGTCCTGTTTGTCCCTTAGCGTAGAAGGTACGAGAAACGAGTACCCCACCGAAAGATCGGTTGTCCAAGAGTCCACCATAATCACGTGCGAAAGGCACTCCTTGTGCCACGCATTGGTCAATAATATTCCCAGAGACTTCTGCTAAGCGGTATACATTGGCTTCACGGGCACGATAGTCACCTCCTTTTACAGTATCATAGAAAAGGCGGTAGGTAGAGTCACCATCTCCCATATAGTTTTTAGCAGCATTGATACCTCCCTGTGCAGCAATAGAGTGAGCACGACGGGGAGAGTCTTGGTAAGCAAAAGCTTTTACATTATAACCAAGTTCAGCCAAAGTAGCAGCAGCAGACCCTCCCGCAAGTCCTGTACCTACCACAATAATATCAATATTACGCTTGTTAGCAGGGTTTACAAGGTTGATATGATCTTTATATTTTGTCCATTTGTCCGCAAGAGGACCTTCTGGTATTTTAGAATCTAATGTACTCATAAGGTGTTATATTAAAGAGTTAATGTAATGGTAAAGGGCTACAAAAATAAAGCCTCCACAGATGATGTAGGAATACCAATTTCCTAAACAACTGATGAATTTTTTGCGTTTGTCATCCTTCCAACCCATGGATTGGAAAGCGGATTGGAATCCGTGAAGCAAGTGTAAGCAGAGGAAAACAAAAGCTAACACATAGAGGATAACACGCCAAAGAGAATGGAACTTTTCTACAAGCTCTCCATAGTAACGGGTTTCATCAGGAGCATATCCTTGAATGTACTTGTAGTTCATTTCGCCTACCCAAAAGTC
This sequence comes from Capnocytophaga sp. G2, assembly GCF_035282625.1. Classification (NCBI taxonomy): domain Bacteria; kingdom Pseudomonadati; phylum Bacteroidota; class Flavobacteriia; order Flavobacteriales; family Flavobacteriaceae; genus Capnocytophaga; species Capnocytophaga sp. G2. The sequence goes on from NZ_JAYKBU010000005.1 coordinate 8,858, forward strand.
ATATAGGTGAAGGGCAAGGAAAAGAAGAATCATGATTCCTGTGATAATCATATTACGGGACATCCAAGAGGCATTGGCAGCTCCATTGTAACTGTAATAAGGATTATTACCACGTGCTTTTTTGTTCTGGAGTTCAAGGACAAACCCCATTACAAAGTGAAAAATCACCCCTAATAAAAGTACAGGCTGCAAAGCAAACTGGATAAGAGGATTGGTTCCCATAAAATGAGAAAGCATGTTGAAAGTATCTTCGCTCAACACTGACATGAAGTTCACTGCCAAGTGTATCACCAAGAAAAGAATAAGAAAAAATGCCGATAAAGCCATCGCCACTTTTCTTGCAACGGATGTTTTAAATATTCGCATATTCTTTAATATATAAGTTTCTAAAAATGAATGAATTAAATCATTTACGTAATAATGCCACAAAGGTACAATGTTTTATAATTCTTTACAACAAAAAATGGGAGAAACTACCTAATTTATAGTTGGTTTAAATTAGATAAAAAATGAGACTCTTCTTATTTAGTTTTTAATGGAATAGAAAGAGATTAAATATTTAATAAAAAATCACAAAAAGTTTATTTTTTTGTTTTAAAAAATGTATTTTTTCGATACCAAAGTAAATTAATATATCATGAAAAAAATAATATATTTATTAGTTGTGATCTTGTCTCTTGGGGCTTGTCACAAAGAAAACAAACAGAAAGATAGAGAAATACTGTGTTGTAATACACCTGAAACAGATGCTATTATTCTTATAGATAAAACTTTAGTACCAGAGGGTTCTTTGGAGAAATTCGTCTTATAGGAGGAAAATGAGGCTAAAAAAATAGTACCAAAGCAATTTATACGCTCTGGAGTTGAGAAAAATAAAATTTATTTCATTTTGCGAATTTTCTATTTCCATTTTTCGTTATTCATTGGAAAAGTTGTACTTTTGCCTTTTGGTCAGGAATACTTTATAAGATGAGTAAAGAACTACTTCTTACCTCCTTTTGGGAGGGAGAATCTTACAAGCTGTTGTCTCAACACATAAAAGGGAAAATACCCTGTTATATGGAGGGTATTGTAGGATCAGCTATCTCTTTTGTTCTTTCAGAGATTTTTAAACAAACAAAGCAAACTCTCTTTTTTGTAGGAGATGATAAGGAGCAAGCCGCTTACTTACTCAATGATTTGGAGCTACTTCTAGGGCAAGATCAGGTGCTTTTCTTTCCCAGTAGTTACCGTCGTCCTTATCAGACAGAGGAAACAGATAATGCTAATGTGCTTCTGCGCGCTGAGGTACTCTCTCATATACAAAAGGAAGCAAAGGTAGTAGTTTCCTACAGTGAAGCTCTTTTTGAGAAGGTGCTGACCCGGCAGCAATTGGAAAAGAATACCCTTACCCTTAAGGTGGGAGAGCAACTTTCATTGGATACTCTGAATGAAGTACTCTTTGAATATCAGTTCAACAGAGTAGATTTTGTAAGTGAACCTGGGGAATTCTCCGTACGAGGAGGGATTGTGGATGTCTTTTCCTTCTCCAATGATACTCCTTACCGCATTGAATTCTTTTCGGATGTAATAGAGAGCATCCGTAGCTTTGATGTGGAAACACAACTTTCCATTCAGCAGGTACCCTCTGTGGTGATTATTCCTAATATAGAAAACAAATTGGCAGGGGAGCAACGAACCTCTTTTCTGTCCCTTTTGTCTGAGAATACTCTGATTTTTACTCAAGATTTTGAACTTTTTGTTCCTAAGTGGGAAAAGATGTACCAGAAGGCACAGGAGACCTTTGCGACGCTTAATAATACCATTGCGCACTTGCCTCCTCAGGAACTCTTCTCTGAAGCAACGGAGTTGCTTAAGGAGTTTGAAAGGCGGTATGTCATTAAGATTAATCCTCATTTTCCCCAAGAGGAAAAGGGAGAGAAGGTTTTCTTTGCCATGCGCACACAACCCTCCTTTAATAAGCGCTTTGAACTGCTCATACAGCACTTTAAGGAAAAATATAATGAAGGATACAGCAACTATATTTGTTGTGTAAGTGTTCAACAGGCTCAGCGTTTTTTGGATATCTTTGAGGAACTACATGAACAGGTGCCCTGTGAACTTATTGAATTTCCTCTTGCTATGGGCTTTACGGATACATTAGATAAAATCAACTGTTATACTGACCACCAGATATTGGAACGTTATCATAAGTTCAATATCCGAAATGGCTATGCTAAGAAGCAAGCCATTACCCTTAAGGAACTCCATCAGCTGACTATAGGAGACTATGTAACACATATTGATCATGGGATAGGTAAGTTTGCTGGCTTGCAAAAAATAGAGGTGGATGGAAGGCAACAGGAAGCTATTAAGCTCATTTATGGGGATAGGGATGTCCTGTATGTGAGTATTCATTCCCTACACAAAATCAGTAAGTATAATGGTAAGGATGGAGCTCCTCCTAAGCTTTATAAGCTGGGTAGTTCTGCCTGGAAGACCCTTAAACAGAGGACTAAAGCACGGGTCAAGCAAATTGCCTTTAATCTTATTCAACTTTATGCTAAGCGTAAGGAATCCGTAGGATATGCTTTTGCTCCAGATTCTTTCCTACAGAAGGAACTGGAAGCCTCTTTTATCTATGAAGATACCCCTGATCAAAGTAAGGCAACCCTTGAAGTTAAGCAGGATATGGAGAGTGCCCGTCCTATGGATAGGTTAGTGTGTGGAGATGTTGGTTTTGGAAAAACGGAAGTAGCTATACGTGCTGCCTTCAAAGCTGTGGATAACAGTAAGCAAGTAGCCGTATTGGTACCTACTACCATCTTAGCGTTCCAGCATTACCAGACATTCTGCGACCGCCTTAAGGGGCTTCCTGTACGGGTGGAATATCTCAATCGTTTTCGTACTGCTAAGGAGAAGAACCAAGTATTAACTGATTTGGCTTTAGGAAAGATAGATATTCTTATAGGCACTCACCAAATTGTGAATGAGAAAGTGAAATATAAGGATTTAGGTTTGCTTATCATTGATGAAGAACAGAAATTTGGCGTAGCCGTCAAGGATAAGCTTAAAACCTTACGTGAGAATATAGATGTATTGACCCTTACAGCCACCCCTATCCCGCGTACCTTACAGTTCAGCCTGATGGCTGCTCGTGACCTCTCAGTAATTACCACTCCACCACCTAATCGCTACCCTATTGAAAGCCAAGTAATCACTTTCAGTGAGGAGGCAATCCGCGATGCTATTTCTTATGAATTGCAACGAGGGGGACAGGTATTCTTTATCCATAACCGAGTGGAGAATATTAAGGAGGTGGCAGGAATGATTCAGCGCCTTGTTCCTGATGCAAGGATAGGAATAGGACATGGACAAATGGAGGGAAAAGCCCTTGAGGAAGTCATGCTTGCTTTTATCAATGGAGATTATGATATTTTAGTAGCCACTACCATTATAGAAAGTGGTTTGGATGTTCCTAATGCTAATACTATATTTATTCATAATGCTCAGCATTTTGGACTCTCTGACCTTCACCAAATGCGAGGTAGAGTGGGGCGCAGTAACAAAAAGGCTTTTTGCTACTTTATCACCCCTAATCTTTCGGAATTACCGGAGGATTCCCGTAAGCGTATCCAAGCTATTGCTCAGTTCTCCGATTTAGGAAGTGGTATTCAGATTGCTATGAAGGATTTAGAGATACGAGGGGCAGGAGATCTGCTTGGTGGAGAACAGAGTGGCTTTATTAATGATATAGGTTTTGATGCTTACCAAAAAATCCTACAAGAAGCCGTAATGGAACTCAAGGAAAATGAATTTGCCTCCCTCTATACAGATACCTCTCAAACAGAAGTATTCCTTACCGATACTCAGTTGGATAGTGATTTTGAGTTACTTTATCCAGATAATTATATCAATAGTATTACCGAAAGGCTTAACTTGTATAATGAGTTAAGTAATCTCAAGAGTGAAGAGGAACTTACCAGATATGAGAACCGATTAATAGACCGTTTTGGTCCTTTGCCACAACAAGCAAAAGACCTACTTAATTCTGTTCGCATCAAGTGGGTAGCTACACGAATGGGCATAGAACGGCTTATAATGAAGCAAGGGAAAATGCTTGGCTACTTTATAGCAGACCAACAAAGCAAATTCTACCAGAGTGATATTTTTCAAAAAGTATTGAGTTTTGTACAGCTTAATTCAGATAAGTGCCACCTCAATGAAAAAGAAACACGTAACGGATTGCGCCTGATCATCACCTTTGATAAGATTACTTCCATAGATAAGGCTTTAAGAATTCTGAACAGCTTCTAGAGAAGGATATGAAAGTTGATACAATTAGTAAAAGTATTTACCCTTAATTTTTTCATATTATGATTTTTAATTTTGCTACAGAGAAGTATGGGCATATCATCGCTACGGTGATCACCTTGTTTATATTCTTTTTTCTCAAGCGTTTTACGGATTCCCTGGTGAAGCGTTTCGGGGTAAAGTCCGATTTCCCTAAAGCACGTATTCAATTGGTCAAGAAGTATATAGATTTTCTTTTATGGGGATTACTCTTTGTAGTGGTTGTTTCCATTTGGGGAGTAAAGCCTGACCAGATATTTCTCTTTATCTCTTCCATACTTACTGTAATTGGGGTAGCATTTTTTGCCCAATGGTCTATACTGAGTAATGTAACGGCAGGGATTATTGTATTTTTCTCCTTTCCTTTTAAGATAGGGGATAGGATCCGTATCATGGATAAAGATTTCCCTTTAGAAGCAGAGATAAAAGATATTAATTCTTTCTATACCTTGCTGAAAACCGCTACAGGGGAGAAAGTCTCCCTACCTAATAATTTGCTCCTACAGAAAGCAGTAGTTATTATAAAATAAATAACTTTAGATAATCATGAGATTGGACATACAAAGAACCACTAATCCGGCAATTATAAAGCTTGAGGCTCCTGTCATTCTTGTTAAAGGGAGTTACCAGTTTACCACAGAAGAACAAGCTGAGAATAGTCCATTAGCGAAGGAACTCTTAGCTATTCCTTTTATAAAGACAGTATTTATCTCGGCTAATTTTATTGCCTTAGAAGCCCTTCCTATTGTGGAATGGGATGATGTTGCCCAAGAGGTAGCACTTCAAGTAGAGGCTTATCTTAGAAGAGGAGCTCCTATACTCATAGATAATATACCTGAAGAGGCGGTTCCTCTGCGTAAAATCCCTGTTACTATCTATGTGGAGAGTACTCCTAATCCTATGGCAATGAAATTTGTAGCTAATAAGAAACTCGTTAGCCGTGTATATGAATACAAGTCTGCTCAAGAGGCTGCTGAATCTCCTTTGGCAGCAGCACTTTTTAAGTTTCCTTATGTGAAGGAAGTCTTTTTTGATAGTAATTATATCTCTGTTATTCGCCAACCCAAAATATTATGGGAAGAAGTGATGATGGAACTTAGAGAATTCATTCGCCAATACCTTATGGCAGGAAAACCTGTGGTGAGGGTGATAGTAGAAGAAGGGGACAGACCTAAGGGGTTACCTACTTTAAATGATATTTATTCCAGAAAGATTATTGCCATCTTAGATCAATATATAAAACCTGCAGTCTCCAGTGATGGAGGAAATATACAGTTTGTTAGTTATGATAAAGAATCTCAGGTAGTAAAAGTACTCATGCAAGGGGCTTGTAATGGTTGTCCTTCGTCCAAACTCACCTTAAAGCAGGGGATAGAGGCTATCCTAAGAGAAAAGATGAAGAATGAAAGAATTGTAGTAGAAGCCATAAATTAAGGTGAAGGATGAACAAGAGAGAGGCTACCCTTTTCGGACAGCCTCTCTGAGTATAAAACAAAGTTATAAATTAGAAACGGAATCCTAAGCGAACCCCAGCATTAGGCTCTACTGCCCAGAATTTTTCGTTGACAGGTCCGCTGAAGTTACGACCGATATTTGCATAAGGAGCTACCACAAACTTACTATTGAATACCCATGCATAACCAGCACCTACTCCAATGATAAAAGCACCCATTTTGGTTTCTACATCGTCCTTATCGGTATATTTTCCTACACGAACTTTTATAAAAGGATTTAGGTAAATACCTACTGCATCAGTGGAATCAAAGTAATAGTTATATCCTACTTTAAAACTGGTAGCATTGAACTTACCTCCATCTTTTGGAAAATAAGAAAAGCGGTCAATAAAAAAGATTTCTCCATCTACGGATTGGTTATCATCCAAGTAATATTCATAGCCAAGTTCTATAGAAGGAACTGCTATTACATTAAGAATGTTAAGCTTAGCTTCATTCTTATACGTTTGTGCAAAAGCACTTAAGGAAACAAGTGCCAGTGCCATACTAAAAAGTATTCTTTTCATATAAATTCACTTTTAAATTAGGGTGCAAAAGTACTATTTTTTTTTAAATAAACTATCTTTTACAAGTGGAAAATCTGATTTGTGAAGATTCCGAAAAAGAGTCTTTCTTAAAACTATATTTTCCTTTCGGCATATACAGCATAGTATCTTGGTACGAAGTATCTTAATAGGGGGCGGAACCCTAATTTTCCAGTAGGGTGTGTCCATTTTTCACGATACTTGATTTCCCAGCCTGTTTTCTCTAAGAGCGTATCCAGTTGCCAACTTTCAAATTCATGATAATGGCAATCACGAGGATCTTTGTCATTACGGTAAGCAGAGGCGAACCATAGTCGTAAGGGGACGGTTACCAAGAGTTTTTGGGCAGGGAGATGCTGTAACACTCCAAAGGGATTCACCAGATGCTCCAATATTTCCAGAGCAGTTACAAAATCACTTTTGTATTGTGTTAGTTTTTCAGGATAAAGATCCAAATCCTCACCAGAGGTATTGGTTACCGTATAACCTTCTCTTTCCATCACTTCAGAGAACGGATTACGCACTCCTAAGTCCAATATATGGGTATCCTTAGGGGCAAATTGCTTTAAGATAGTCAATGTTCTCCGATAGCGTTTTTCAGGATAAATCTGGTACATTTCATTCATGATTACATTACTCTTAAAAAGGCATAAGAATAGGAAAAGCGCCCACTTTCAGGAACAGAGAGCAGCAAAGTATCCCCTTGTTTGAGATTCCCTGAATTCATCAGTTCTTCAAGCATGAGGTAAGGGGAGGCACTTCCTACATTACCTACTTTTGTTAGGTTCATAAACCAGCGTTCTAAAGGAATATTGATTCCTACTTTTTTAAGTTGCTCATATAAACGTTCTCTAAAGTAGTTAGAAGAAATATGAGGGAGGAAATAAGTAACCTCATCGGCAGAGAGCGCATGTTTGCATAAGGCAGTGTGCATACTTTCTGCCCCTTTGAGTAAGATATTCTCATTGAGGAGCTTTACATCTTGCTTGATGGCAAAGATAGATTGTTCTAACCATTGTTCAGGGGTATAATCACTCCATGCTTTAAGGAAACCATCTGCCTGTTTTTCTCCTCCTGCATACATGCAGGCTTCTAACTGATGGGCATAGGAGAAAGCCTCCATCCATTCTATGCGGAGGGAAGTGCCTATAGGATGAGGTACATTTTCCAAAAGGAAAGCTCCTGCTCCATCGGAGAGCATGAAGCGTAAGAAGTCCTTCTGAAAAGCTATAATAGGATGTTCTTCCAAGAGAGTGAGAGATTGTATTTCTGTTTCATACTTATCCGAACGTAACCATGCAGAGACCCTTTCGGAACCTGTGCATACGGCATTTATACTATTGCCTGCTTTTACAGAAAGATAACCAAACTTCAAGGCATTCATACCTGAATTGCATACCCCAGCAGAAGAGTTTAATTCCACAGATTGTCCCTTTAACAGTCCATGCACCATAGCTGCATGTGAAGGCAGTAAACAGTCAGGGGTGGAGGTGCCACAGGAGAGCACTTCTATATTCTTAAGAGAAAAATGATTATCAAAGAGATTTTCTATGGCAAGGCAAGTAAGCGATGCATTGGTATGGGTAGGATTCCCCTGTGGGTCAAGGGCATAATAGCGAGTTTGTATACCATTGTTCCTCAGTACAATCCGCTTTGCTTTGGAGGTGGAGTCCTGGATCTTTCCTAAGAAAAGTTCCATTTGCTCATTGTTAACAGGAGCATTAGGCAAATACTTACTTGCTTTGGTGATATATACTTGATTCATTAAAATTCAATAGTTTATGGAAGTGTAATTTGTTTTGGACGTGCAAAGGTACAAATTTTTTAGCTATTCACTTATCAATCGTCTAAGGGTATCTATTTGCTTGAAGGCTTGTTGGTATCCATAATCAAAGGCATTATCAATGAGCTTAACATCCAACACTCCTATATTATTGAGCTGAAGGAGGAAGATATAATCACATTTTTTGAATTTTCGGCTGTAGGATCCATCTAAGGTAATGTTATAGATTCGTTGTAGGAATTTGATAGGGCTATTGAGTTCTTTTTCGCTGACTTGCCCCAGAGGATTAACAAAGCTTCCTATGAGGATTTCACATTTTCCTTTTAGAGGTTCAATAGGGAAATTATTAAGCAATCCTCCATCACAGTAGAGGTCTTTATCTATCTTTACAGGAGAGAAGTAAGGGGGTAATGCTGAAGAAGCAATAAGGGGTTCTATAAGCTTTCCCTGACTGAAATAGGTAGCCTTTCCACTAATGAGATTGGTTGCAGTGACGATAAGGGGGATGGAAAGTTCTTCAAAAGTTTGACAAGTGATAAACTTTTTGAAAAGGGCAGGGTACTTATCACTATCTACTAAGCCCATTTTTCCAAAGGAGAACATAGAGAATTTGAAAAGAGGAGTACTCTTAAAAAAGTCTTTCATTTCTTCAGGAGAAACTCCTGAAGCATACAATCCTCCTATAAGGGCACCTCCGCTAGTACCTGAAATAATAGAGGGTCTGAGCTCATGCTCTTCTAAAGCCTTGAGGATTCCTGCATGGGCTAAGGCACGAACCCCTCCTCCTGAGAGAACAAGTCCAAAGGTTTTCATATTTAAATTTGTTTTATAAAATCAGTATTCATTTTTGCCGATAGGGTAGCGGCTTGCTTGACGAAAGTATCGTATGAAATGGTATTCCCTTCCCCTGCATTGTCCGATACAGCACGTAGGATGAGAAAAGGAGTATTAAGCAAATAGCAAGTTTGGGCAATAGCCGCTGCCTCCATTTCCACTGCGAGAGCCTCAGGGAAGTGTGATTCTATCCATTGGCGTGTTTGAGGCTTACTTACAAAAGAGTCCCCACTAACAATAGGGGCACAGTGAAGCTGGGAGGAGTGTTTTTTAATCGTTTCTTGTGCTTTGGTGAACCATTCTTTAGCAGGGAGATACCCCTTAGGCATCTGTGCTTGCTGTCCTAAAGCATAGCCAAAGGCAGTTATATCTACATCATAATAGAGTACTTCAGTGGCAAGTACTATGTCAAATACCTTACTGTGCTGCAAGCCTCCGGCAGTACCTGTATTGATGATAAGGTCAGGAGAAAAATGGTCTATCAAAAGGGAGGTTCCTACCGCAGCACTTACCTTGCCAATACCGCAGAGGAGTACTACTATCTGATGAGCTCCTATAGTTCCTTCATAGAAGTTATACTGATGTAAGGTGGTAGGAGCAGGATTGCCTATTTGTGCTCTAAGGAGCTGAATTTCAATTTCCATTGCTCCAATAATTCCTATTCTCATGGCTTTTATTCTTTGTTTTTTTACTTTTCATTTTTCATTCCTACAGTTCCTCCACTGACAGCGAACTCCATAGCCTGTTTGGCAGAGAAACCCTCAGCAGGCTTTATATTTTCTTTCTGAATCACTATCACCCAGCCTGATATGGCATACGAATGAGGCAGATACACACTCACCATCTGAGAAAGTGAAGCAAAGGACATATCTTCCTGAGTGAGAAATCCTATGCGCCATATCTCTGGATTCTCCTGTACTCTCACCCATACAGGGGTGGAGAATTTTTGTTTGTCTCCTACAAAAGAACCTATTACCTCACGGATAGTTTTGTAGATGAATTTTACGCCAGGGGTGTGCTCCAGAATATAGTTCAGCCCCTCTACTAAGAGTTTCCCAGCAAGAAAACGACTCCCCAGATAGCCAATGATAGTAGTCCCTACTACGATAATAGCAAAGACCAGACCAGGGAAGCGCTCTGAAATATGAGGGATAAGATTATCCACACTATAAAAAATAGACCAGATAATCCAAATAGTTGTGCTAAGAGGACCTATGATAAGTACCCCCTGTAGGAAATATTTTAGAAAAGTACGTATATAAGGGTTCATATTCTCTTGTCTTTTTCCGTGTTAGTAGACTCCTCGTCCTCATCTTCTCCAAGGACATCTATATTAGGTTCTTTAAGTGTTTGTTTGTTGGCAATACTTTTTTCCAAAGCTATTAATAAGGAAGGGAGTAGGATAAGGTTACTTGCCATGGCAAAGAGTAAAGTAGTTGAGATGAGTCCACCCAGTGCCTTAGTGCCTCCAAAACTGGAGAGTGTGAAGATAGAAAAGCCAAAGAATAACACTATGGAAGTGTAGAACATACTAATCCCTGTTTCCTGTAAAGCAGCATATACTGAGCGTTTTACTTTCCAATTATGGTAAATCAGTTCTTGACGGTATTTGGCAAGGAAATGAATAGTATCATCAATAGAAATACCGAAGGCAATACCAAATACTAAAATAGTAGAAGGTTTCAGAGGAATCCCTGCATACCCCATGACTCCTGCCGTAATAAGTAGAGGTAATAAGTTAGGAATCAATGAGATAATTACCATTTTAAACGAACGAAACATATACCCCATCATTAAGGCAATAATCCCAATGGTAAGGAGTAAGGACTGGATAAGGTTCCCTACTAAGTAATCTGTTCCTTTGGTGAACATATAAGCCTTTCCTGTAAGGCGAATAGTGTATTGATCTTTAGGGAAGAGTTTGTCAGTTTGTTTAGCAATAGCTTCCTCTATATGATGCATTTTCTCGGTGCCAATATCCTTCATAAAAACAGTAATACGGGCTATCTGTCCTGTGCTATCTACAATACTATGAAGCATATCGGACTTGCCTCCTGAATTCTTAATATAGGAAAGTAAGAAAGTGCGCTCTTGAGCGGTAGGGAGATCAAAATACGAAGCCTTTCCATTATAAAAAGCTTGTCGAGCATATTTTACTAATCTGACTACCGAAATGGGTTGAGATATTTCAGGTATATCTTCTAAGAATTCTTCTAACTTAGCCATACTCTGTAGGGTATTAGGGCGCATAACACCATTTTTTCGTCCTGTATCTACCGTAATTTCCAGAGGCATGATCCCTCCGAACTGCTTTTCAAAGAAAAGAATATCGTCATAGAATGTTTCACTCTTGGGCATGTCCTCAATAATGCTTCCTGAGATATGTATACGATATATTCCAATAATACTTACTACAAGAAGAGCAACAGCTACGGAGAAAGTAGCAAAACGATGTTTCTTAACGATCTGCTCTATAGTTTGCAAGAGCCCTCCTATCCATTGTTTGGACAAATGTTTCAGGTGCCTCTCTTTTGGAATAGGCATAAAGCTATAGATGATAGGGATAAGGCATAATGAGATTACGTATAAGCACATAATACTGATGGAAGAGACAATACCAAATTCCTTAAGTATTTTACTTTCTGTAATGATAAAAGTAGCAAAGCCCGCCGCTGTAGTTAGGTTGGTTAGCAAGGTAACATTCCCTACTTTGGTAATTACTCGCTGAAGAGCCATTGCCTTATAGCCATGCTTTTGTATTTCTTGCTGGTAACGGTTAATAAGAAAAACACAATTTGGTACCCCAATAACTATGACCAGAGGAGGAATAACAGCAGTGAGTATGGTAATCTCATAATGGAAAAGTCCTAAAAAACCGAATGCCCACATTACCCCAACCAGTACACAGCAGAGGGAGATAAACATAGCACGAAAAGAACGAAAGAAGAAGAGTAGCACTAAACAGGTTGCCAGTAGGGCTCCTCCTATGAAAAGTCCTATCTCCCCTGTAATAACCTCAGTGCTTAGGGTACGTATATAGGGCATCCCTGAAACATACAAAGGAGTTTGTAGCTCAGTTTGATATTTTTCTATTAAGGGTCTGAGGTCTTTAAGAATAAAATCCTTACGAATAGCAGTATTAACAATATCCTTGCGTAAAGAGACCGCCATACGTAAGGTAGTTCTCTTTTGGTTAAATAGAAGTCCTTCATACACAGGGGTCTGTGTAAGGAGCTTGTGAGTGAGCGTATCTAATTCCTTTTGATTGTTTATCTGTTTAGGGAAGAAATCATGAGTTACAAAAGCCTCTTTCACAGTATCCTTGACCAACTCTTTAATAGTATTGAGGGAGAGTACACCTTCCACTTGAGGATATTTCTGTAAATCAGAGGCAAGGGCATTCCACTTATTGAACTTTTCAAGTGTTTCAATAGCCTTACTATCTACTCCAATAACCACTAAGTTTCCTTCTTCTCCAAAAATCTTTAGGAATTGTTCATATTCCTTACTAATAGGGTTGTCTTCGGGAAGCATGTTTGCTTCGGAATAGGTCATACGGATGTTCTTCCATTGTAATGCTAAAAAAATGGTAATTCCTGCAAAAAAAGCAAGAAATACATAGCGATTACGCAATACTAAGCGTGCTACGAACATCCAGAAATTATTTAGTACTTTCCTCACTTTCAGTTGTTTAATAAGATAATGGTAAAAAATAGAGTTTCATTCCTCACTTTTTGTCTTTCATTTAACATTGGTGCAAAGGTAAGCAAAATAGTAAGAACTTTGTAAATAAAAAAAAAATTGTAACTTTGCACTTAATTCAGGAATATTTAGAAATAATAAAAATATGTGTGGAATTGTAGGATATATAGGAAATAAGAATGCATATCCCATTATCATTAATGGTCTTAAGCGTTTAGAATATAGGGGGTATGATAGTGCTGGTTTTATTGTGAATGCGGGGAAGTTTGTCTGTACTAAAACCAAAGGAAAAGTTTCTGACTTGGAAGAAAAAGCCTCCAAAGAAGGAAGTGAGGCAACTCATACCTGTTACGGTATGGGACATACTCGTTGGGCAACTCATGGGGTACCTAGTAACGTTAACTCACACCCTCATCTGTCTAATTCTGGAAAATTAGCTATAGTACACAATGGTATCATTGAAAACTATCTAAGTATCAAGAAACGATTACAGAAGGAAGGATTCACATTCCATTCGGAAACTGATACAGAAGTATTGGTGAACTTTATAGAGTACCTTAAGAATAAGGAGCAGGTAGATCTTGAAACAGCGGTGCGCTATGCCCTTACTGAGGTAGTGGGAGCTTATGCCATTGCTGTAATGGAGGAGGATAATCCCACTAAGATGGTGGTAGCCCGCTTGGGTAGCCCGTTGGTGATAGGTATAGGAGAAAATGAGTTCTATATAGCCTCCGATGCTTCTCCTTTCATTGAATATACCAAGAATGCCTTATATCTGGAAGACGGAGAGATGGCTGTTATTGAACTTAATAAGGATATAGAGGTTCGTAAAATATTGGATAACAAGGAAGTAAATCCTTTTGTACAAGAACTTAAACTTAATTTGGATGCTATAGAGAAGGGTGGTTATGAGCATTTTATGCTTAAAGAGATTTTTGAGCAACCTCAATCCATTCATGATACTATGCGAGGTCGTCTACTAGAGGATGGTACTACTAAAATATCAGGTATTAATAATAATCTTAGACAATTTCTTAATGCAGATCGCATTATTATAGTAGCCTGTGGTACTTCTTGGAATGCAGGATTGATAGGAGAATACCTTTTTGAAGAACTAGCACGTATTCCTGTGGAGGTAGAATATGCCTCTGAGTTTCGCTACCGTAATCCTGTGATCAATCCTTCAGATATAGTGATTGCGATATCCCAATCAGGAGAGACGGCAGATACCTTAGCAGCACTGAAGTTAGCCAAAGAAAAAAGGGCTTTTATCTATGGAATTTGTAATGTAGTGGGTTCTTCCATCGTGCGCCTTACGGATTCAGGAACTTATACTCATGCGGGTCCTGAGATAGGTGTAGCCTCCACTAAGGCTTTCACTACACAGCTTACAGTGCTGACCCTCTTAGCATTGCATTTAGGACACAAAAAGGGAACTATAAATCCACATACCTATAAGAAACTCTGTATGCAACTCTCTCAGATCCCTGACCTGGTAGCACAAACTCTTGAAATGGTTAAGGAAAAGGTAATAGAAATTGCTAAGAAATATAAGGATGTCTCTAATTGCCTTTACTTAGGAAGAGGATTGAATTTTCCAGTGGCTTTGGAAGGAGCTCTAAAGCTTAAGGAAATTTCCTATATCCATGCAGAGGGCTATCCAGCTGCTGAAATGAAGCATGGACCTATTGCTCTGATAGATGAGAATATGCCCGTTATATTCTTAGCCCCTTCTAAGGGACATTATGAAAAGGTAGTTTCCAATGCACAAGAAATCAAGGCGCGTAAAGGAAAAATCATAGCGATAGTAACTCAAGGAGATACTCAAATGAGTCATATAGCTGACCATATCTTAGAGATTCCGGAAGTGGATGAATTATTCTCACCTATCCTTAGTGTTATTCCTTTGCAACTTCTCGCTTATCATATAGCTACTATGCGTGGTTGTAATGTAGATCAGCCTCGTAATTTAGCGAAATCTGTGACAGTAGAATAAGTGCTTTTTGGCAAAAGAAACTTTATTAGAAATTACTTTTTGATAAAGTCTTGTCTTCCAAAAGGTTATATAGAGAATAAAAAACATCAATTTATTTTGGTAATTAAAAAAAAGGTTGTACCTTTGCACCCATAAATCGCGGGATAGAGCAGTAGGTAGCTCGTCGGGCTCATAACCCGAAGGTCGTTGGTTCGAGTCCAACTCCCGCTACGAAATAACAATCCCAATAAAAATACGCCTTCAAGCGTATTTTTTTTATGCCCTATTCTTAAATCTGGTAATGTATTGGAGGATTGTCAATATTATGAGAATGTTGAATTTTAAAGGATTATTATATTTATATGATATTTTGAACAACCTTTTTAGGACGTGACCTTTTAAATTTGTAGTAGTTTGCAATAAAAATAGTACCTTTGTGCTTTCAAAATAGAATTATTAACAAATGAAAAGAATATTATACTTATGTATGGCAATCGCTTTTATAGCTTGCCATAAAAATAATGACGGAGTTTCTCAATCAGATCCTAATAAACCTATTCCTGATAAGCCAATTCCAGACAAACCTACCCCTGATAAGCCTACCAATGCCTATTTGTATGGTATTACTATAGATGATAGTTGGGAGGAATCGGGGGTTACTGTTCAGCAGATTGTAGAGGCTATCAAGGCAATGCCTGTGAAGCCTACGGTGCGCATTGTGATGTCTAAGGGTACCGCAATAGCAGATTATAAACCGCTTTTTTCAGCTATTCACCAAGTGGCTTATGTGATGGCAACTCCTGCCGATTCAGAAGATATGAAGGGATATACCAGTGTGAAGAGTTATCTGAAGAGGTTTCAGGATTCATATAAGGAACTCTCGACATATACCGATTTTTGGGAAGTGGGCAATGAAATTAACGGAGAAGGTTGGCTGGGGGACGACCCTCAGTTTGTTGCCGCTAAAGCCTATGCTGCTTATAAGTTTATTCGTAGTAAAAATGCAAAAACAGTGCTTGTGAGCTACTATTTTAAGCCAGGTGACCAAAAGGTAACGATGGAGGATTGGCTAAAAAGATATATTCCCGAAGATATGAAAAAACAGTTGGATTATGTACTGGTAAGCTATTACGAAGATGATAACGGCAATTACCAGCCTAATTGGCAAAAGGTATTTAATAATCTGGAAACTATCTTCCCGAATGTGAAATTAGGGATAGGGGAATGTGGCAATAATGATTATAAAAAATACCCTATACAGAGCAAAGTACAAAGAGCAAAGTACTATTATGCAATGCCCAAATATGTAAAGAACTACGTGGGTGGTTATTTTTGGTGGTATTGGGTACAGGACTGTGTACCTCATCAAGACAGTGAAGTTTTTAAGGCTATCAACAGCAGTATTAAGCAAACGCTTAAATAATATTGCTTTTTGTGAAGATTTGCGTACCTTTGCACCAAAATAGAATAAAAAATGAAAAAGTTTATCCTCTCAGGAGGAGGTACAGGAGGGCATATTTATCCTGCCATAGCTATTGCTAATGAACTTAAGAGGAGATATCCTAATGCAGAGTTTCTTTTTGTGGGAGCACAAGGAAAAATGGAGATGCAAAAGGTGCCTCAGGAAGGGTATCGCATAGTGGGACTCCCTATTCGGGGACTCCAGCGTAAGATAAGTCTGGATACCTTGTTCTTCCCTTTTAGGCTACTGTATAGTTTGTGGAAAGCCTGTAAGATCATTAAGGACTTCCAGCCCGATGTAGTCATAGGGACAGGAGGATATGCTTCAGCACCTACTCTTAAGGCGGCACAGTGGCTTGGAGTACCTTATTTTATTCAAGAACAGAATTCCTATGCCGGAATAACCAATAAGTGGGTTTACAAGGGAGCCAAGGGTATCTTTGTTGCTTATGAACAGATGGAGCGATTTTTTCCCCATACACCAATTTTCCTTACAGGGAACCCCATACGGGAGGACTTAATACAACTCAAGAATAAGGATACGGATGCATTTGCTCATTTTTCTCTTGATCCAACTGTCTTTACGCTTTTAGTCTTAGGAGGAAGCTTAGGAGCTCGAAAAATAAATGAATTAGTAGATACTTATCTGACGGATTTTAAAGAAAGAAAGATACAGGTGCTATGGCAGTGTGGAAAGCTCTACTATGAAGAATATAAGGGAAGGGAGTCTCAAGAGGTGCGTATTGTGCCTTTTATTGAAGATATGAAAGCTGCTTTTAGCATTGCTGATATTATTATTTCTCGTGCAGGGGCTAGTACTGTAAGTGAATTGGCGGTCGTAGGGAAACCTGTTATATTTATTCCTTCTCCTAATGTAGCTGAAGATCACCAGAGGAAAAATGCACAAGCTATAGTGGATAAGAATGCTGCACTCTTACTTAAAGAAACAGCTATACAAACACAATTTCTCTCTCTTCTTGATGAGTTACACCAGCATGCACAGAAAAGGGAAGAACTCTCTGAAAACTTCAAAAAACTTGCTCATCCGCAGGCTACTCAGGAAATCATTGATCAAATTATAAAGATAAAGGACAAGATATAGTATTTTAGCCTATACCTCATTAGGGTATATCCCTTTTTCAGTAAGCGTTTCTATTTCCTTTTTTACCAAAGGTAGGTCATCCCGATAAGTCATGCCAAACCAAACCTCATCGGTAGGGAGTATTCTTATCACATATCCTTGATGCTTAGCTTCACTTACTAAGGTAGGAATATAGAACTCTGCAGTAGGGTTTTCTTTGTTTTCCTTAATAAAGGTTTCAAAAAGAGGAATTCCTATCTGGAAGATATCTGGGGTAAATCCCCAGAAGTTCATAGAGACAAAAGTAGAGAGGGGAAATAGATTTCCCGTAGCCTCATCAATGGCTTCATGGGGGTTACTCTTGCGAAGTTTGGTATGCTCTTGTATTTCTATAAGGTTATTCTTATCATCTGTTGAGCAAATACCTCGTGAAACAGTTCCATTTTCACTCAAAGAATTCCCCAACTTATATCCAGCAGAGTAGAAGACACCTTCCTCTTTTTTACGCAAAGCCTCAGCCATCATGGAAAAGGCTCCTTTTCCATAAAAATCATCAGCATTGATAATAAGGAAAGGATTTTTCACACTATCCTTTAGGCACAAAAGAGCATGTCCTGTTCCCCAAGGCTTCTTACGCTCTAAGTATTTGGGAGTAAGCCTATCCTGAAATACAAAAGAGATTTTTGCTTTTGGGAATCTGTCCTTGAAATGCGCCCTCATCATCGCTTCTATCTCACTACGAATAATGAGAACAACTTCATCAAAGCCTGCTCTAAGAGCATCATAGATGGAGTAATCCAATAGAATGGCACGCTGGTGGATGGGTTCTATTTGCTTATCTGCCCCAAAGCGGGATCCAAGTCCAGCGGCAAGAATGGCTAAGGTTATCTTCATAGGTTATAAATATTCAATAATTTATTTCTTTTGTAAAAAACTTTCAACAGCAAGCCGATAGCCTTCTATTCCAAAACCTATAATAATACCTTTAGCTACAGGGGAGATAAAAGAATGATGCCGAAAAGTCTCTCGTGCAAAAGTATTGGAAATATGCACTTCTACCACAGGGGTCGTAATGCTACGGATAGCGTCCTGCAAAGCTACTGAGGTATGGGTATAGGCTCCTGCATTGAGAATAATTCCCTCATAGGAAAAACCTACTTGATGAAGCTTATCTATAAGGGCTCCCTCATGGTTGGACTGAAAGAAAGAGAATTCTACTTCAGGATAATCCTTGCATAACCCTTGATAAAAATACTCAAAGGTGCCTTCTCCATATACGGAAGGTTCTCTTTTCCCTAACAGGTTAAGGTTGGGTCCATGAATAATGATAAGTTTCATCCTTCTTAGTCTTCATTAATATAGGGAAGTACTTCTTTGCCAATTTCTTCTAATACCTCATTCATAGGTCTGGAGCAGAACTTAGGAATGAAAATAGCATGACTTACTCCCATGAATTGTAAAGTCTGTAGTAGGTCAAGGAGATAACTGCGACCTAAGCGGAAGCCGAGTTCTATATTGATAGGTTCAGCATCAGGATTCTCTACAAGGTCAATATACAGAGGCTGTATATAAGGCTTATTAGGCTGGTTATGCTTTTTGAGGGTTTCTTTCCAGTTCTGGATGATATTCTTGGTATAGGCGAACTCTCGAGGATAATATATCCAACCATCTCCATGCTGGGCTATCCAGTCTAGATTAATACCTCCTGCATGCCCAGTGATGTACATAGGGATATTTCTGTTCAGCGGTTTAGGAATTACATCGGCTTCTCCTTGCAATTTTCCAAAGGGAGTATCATATTTTGGGAAATCTTCTTTCCAGAAAGTACGGATGGTCTCCATTTGTCGCATAAAATCTATGCTGCGATTCTCATAAGGCTTATTGAAGGCAGGGTACTCTATAGCACGGTCTCCAGAGGCTATTCCTAAGTGCAATCGGTTAGGGAAGAGGCAATCCACACTAGCGGCTGCTTTGGCAAAGTGGATAGGATGTCGTAAGGGAAGTACCATACTGGCGGTACCTATCTTAATATTCTTAGTGAGGGTTGCTATATGGGATAAGTATACCCAGGGGTCATATATTTGCCCAACATCTCGGAAATTGGGATCGAAGAGAGGTACATCTCTTACCCAGAGTGTATCAAAACCCAATTCTTCTGCTTGTAGAGCAAGACTGATTTGTTCCTCTTTGTTCATGCGAGGGATAGGTCCTTCAAAGGCTTCTATAGGGAAAAGTATTCCAAGGGAAAGTTTGTCTGTTGCTATCATATAAGTTGTGAGTTTTTAATTCTGAGTTCTTTACTTTTCTCTTAATATTGGGCAAAGGTACAATTTTTTCTTTAAAAATTGAAATTAAATATCAAAAACACGTTTAGCTACTTTGAAAGTATTTGTATGTGCTGTAAGGATGATGGATAATCTTGGAGAATAGCCTCCTCCCATACTACATTGTATAGGGATTTGTCTTTTTTTACATTGCTCAAATACGAGCTTATCACGCTCAGCACATCCTTCTATACTGAGATTCAGCTTTCCTAATTTGTCACTCTCTAACACATCCACCCCCGATTGGTAAAAGACAAAATCAGGCTGATGCTTCTCAAAGAGCTTAGTAAGTGCCTCCTTCAAGAGGGAAAGATATACTGTGTCGGTGGTTTTATCTTCCAATTCAATATCCATATCGGATTGTTCCTTAACAAAGGGATAGTTACCTTTGGCATGCATGGAAAAAGTAAAAACCTCAGGAGTATGTGAGAATATTTCTGCGGTACCATTTCCCTGATGTACATCTAGATCAATGATAAGAATACGCTTTGCCTTCCTATATTGGAGCAGATAAGCCGCTGCTATAGCCTGGTCATTAAGCATACAGAAACCTTCGCCTCGGTTGGAATAAGCATGGTGAGTACCCCCTGCTATGTTGAAGGCAATTCCATCCTCCAATGCATACAAGGCACCATCAATGGTTCCCTGTACTAAGGTGAGTTCTCTATCCACAAGCTGCTGGCTCTGTATAAAACCTATGTGAATACGGGTACGCTCATCAAGGGTTAATCCTATAAAATCCTTTACATATTGTGGACTATGTACAAGGGTAGCACTAGCAAAAGATACTTTCTTAGGAGAGAAGAAGTCCTGCTTCTGTACCACTCCTTCCCAGAGGAGTTGTTCGTGTAAAAGGGCATATTTCTCCATTGGGAAACGATGATTTTCAGGCACAGGATATGTATAGATAGGGTCAAATGCGATCATTTGTATAAAAAACGATTCTTTTTAAAGATAAAAAAACCGTCCCTTATGAGACGGTTTGTACGGTTACTTTTGTAGCTTATTCTCCTGCCTTTGGATCAGGACCGTAAGCATTTTCTCCTTTATCACCTTCTGTAAACATTAGGATAAGATTATAGATAGGAATGAGGATATACCACCAATCTTTTCCACAATCTTGCACCCTACGTACAGAAATAGCAATATTAGGAACTAAGATAGCAAGATATGCTAGCCCCATGATTCCTGAAAATATGCTTCCTAATGTCTGGGAGATGGCACCTAACATTCCTGCTAAAAAGCCAAGGATAAAGAAAATAATAAAAGTAAATAGGAAAAACATCCAATACTCTTTTCTTCTCGCCCTTCCCTTAAAGTCAGCATACTTTTTTGTAAGAATTTCTACAAAATACTTGTTAAATTGCTCCATGTTGTGTACTTTTTTACACCTACTCTATTAGCTTTTCGGTTTCCGCTTTTTTGACAGGCAAATTTAAGATAAATAAATGAATTAAACAAATATTATTATAAAAATTTATCATTCACCTGCTTTAGGGTCAGCACCGTAAGCATTTTCTCCTTTGTTACCTTCTGTAAACATAAGAATAAGGTTATAAATAGGGATAAGGATATACCACCAATCCTTCCCACAATCATGTACTCGACGCACAGAGATAGCAATACTAGGTAGAATGACAATTAGTATACAGATGCCTACCAATACCATAAAAATATCCCCTAAAGAAGGAGAGAGTCCTGATAGAATAATACCTAAAACATCTATTCCCACAAGAAGAATGACTGTGCATAAGGTAAACATCCAATACTCTTTTCTTCTGGCACGTCCGCGAAAGTCCGCAAATTTCTTTAAGCAGATCTCTACAAAATATTTATTTAAAAACTCCATAACAAAATAATTTTCTTGTTCTTTGGAATTTAATGGCACTGCAAAATTAGTAAAAATAGATAAAACATCCAACAAATTTTTATATTTTCGTATACATTATAGTCACTTAAATATAGCTAATTTTAGATGTTTTTCCTTTGAAAGGATTAATCCAGTAACTTGTGAAGCAATCAGTACCTTTCTCTTTCCAGATGAAAGGGAGTCTTATTTAAGAAATTCTTTTTAAGGTACTTCTACTGTATTGATAATCTTATTGATGATTTCTACAGAATTAATATTCTCAGCTTCTGCCTCATAGGTGATGCCTATACGGTGGCGTAGTACATCAAAGATTACGGCTCTCACATCCTCTGGTACCACATAGCCACGGCGGCGAATGAAGGCATGGCATTTAGCTGCAATCGCTAAATTGATACTTCCACGAGGAGAAGCCCCAAACTGTATCAGTCCCTTAAGGTCAGGGAGATTATATTTCTCAGGATAACGGGTAGCGAAGACAATATCAAGGATATATTTTTCTATCTTTTCATCCATATAAACCTCTCTGGCAGCCTGTTGGGCATGCAATATTTCTTCTAGGCTTACTACCTGATTTACGGGTTTTTGTTCTCCAGAAAGGTTATTGCGCATGATAAACTGTTCCTCGTCCAATTTGGGATAGTCTATAACAGCCTTAAGCATAAAACGGTCTACTTGTGCTTCAGGAAGAGGATAAGTACCTTCCTGTTCTACGGGGTTTTGTGTAGCCATTACAAGGAAAGGTTTATCAAGGACAAAGGTGGTATCGCCTATGGTTACTTGCTTCTCCTGCATTGCTTCAAGGAGGGCTGATTGTACTTTAGCAGGGGCACGGTTGATTTCGTCAGCAAGTACGAAGTTTGCAAAAATAGGTCCTTTTTTTATGGAGAATTCATTTTGCTTTATGTTATAAGTCATAGTACCTATTACATCGGCAGGGAGTAGGTCAGGGGTGAACTGGATTCTACTGAAGGAGCCATGCACCGCTTTGGCAAGAGTATTGATAGAAAGGGTTTTCGCAAGACCTGGCACCCCTTCTAAAAGGATGTGTCCTTGACCTAAAAGCCCTATAAGCAAGGTGTCTATCATGTGTTTTTGTCCGACAATTACTTTGGACATCTCTGAGCTAAGTGCTTCTATGAATACGCTTTCTCGCTCTATTTTTTCATTAATATGACTAATGTCAACACTCATAATCTCAAAATATTTGTTTGTATTTAAATCAGGTTGCTAAATTATTGTTTTTTTTTCAATTTAACTGTTAGTAAAAAGTGAAAAGTGGGAAAAGAAAAGTTATTTTTTCATTTTTTTGTTATTGAATATTTACTTTGATAACCGATTTGCTCTCAAAAGGAATCACTTTTCCTTTCTGATGAGAGAGATCCCCTTCTACTTCTGTTTCTCCTTTGAGGGTTTGTTCTGCAGAGGCTTTCTGTATCCATCGGGAAGAAGGGTCAAGCCAAATGTGAATGATAATTTCTCCATTCATAGTGAAGAAGACATATTGTCCCTGTTGGAGGATTACTTTTTCTTTGTTGGTTGCTATTTTTGCCTTTCCTTGAATATAAAGGGATTGTTCTGTTGCCTCCATAAGAGTGTATTGAGTTTTTATATTTACATTCATCTCTTTGGAGAGGAAGGAGGATATCTCCCAGCTATCTCCTACATGAACTCTTTGACGAGGTAGGACAGAGAGTACATTGGAGAGATTGGACTGTAAAGTGGTCTCTGAGAAGGCAGCTTCCAACTGAGCTTGTACTTGTTGTTTTTCAAAAGAGGTTAAGGGGGCATCCTTAGGTTGTTTCTTTTCGAGGTGCTTCATAGCACGTTCTATAAGAGGTTTTGTTTCCGAGAGTTTTACTATTTTTCCTTTAGTACTAAGTTCTCCCTTAAGGGGTTGCTTGCAAAGTTCTTTGGCTGCTTGGTTGGTATAATCAGGAATCTTTCCCAGTGGCATTACCTGGCCATTCACTTTTGTCTCCATCTGTAGGGAGGCTTGTTCATAGCGAAGGCTCATAGGGTAGATCATCTTATCTTCCCTACCCACTGTATAGCGTATGCGTACCTCACTACGAGCTTTTGTTTCTACTTGAGCCCCCTCAATTTCTTGTTTTGATGAGACTTCTGAGAGGATATTTTGGTAATATTTCTCCCTAGGATTGAGCGATAAGCTTAGGTCTATTGCTTGAGCATATCCTAAAAAAGGAAGAAAGAATAATAGATACTTCATAATAAAAGGCTTAATGATGAATTCCCTTATGAGGATTTATTTATTCAACAGAAAAATGAGCAGAATCCCTCCTACTATAATGCGATAATATCCCCATAGTGAGAAGCCATACTTCTTGATTAGGTTCACAAATCCCTTGATAGCAAGGATTGCCACAATATAAGCCACAATGTTGCCAATGAGGAACATGGAAAGCTTATCGGAGTTATCTGCAAGGAGCTGGTATCCCTTTAGAGATTCTCCACTTCCCTGATAATGCTTTAAGAATAAGGAATATACCGTTACAGCGAGCATCGTAGGTACTGCAAGGAAAAAGGAAAATTCTGCGGCAAGTTCCCGAGAGAGTTTCTGTTGCATACCTCCAATGATGGAAGCGGCTGACCTACTTGTGCCAGGCATCATAGCCAAGCACTGCCACAGACCAATAATGACCGCTTTCTTAATAGAGATATCCTTCTCATGTAATATAGTTGGGTGCTGAAAGAAACGATCTATAAAAAGTAGGACAATCCCCCCTACGATAAGCATTATAGCAATATATACAGGGGCTCCCATGACAGAATCTATATAATCATCAAGGAGCTTACCCAGTATTAAGGCAGGTAGTACGGCACAGATTAATTTCAAATAGAACTGCCATTTACTAAAGTCCAGAAACTTACGCCAGTAGAGGGTTACTACTGCCAAAATAGCTCCAAACTGTATACATAAGGCAAATATCTTGAAGAAATCGTCTTCGGGTAAGCCCATTAGCTCACGGGTAAAGATCATGTGAGCTGTGGAGGAAATAGGAAGGTACTCGGTGAGTCCCTCCACAATGGCAATGATAATCGCTTGTAGTAAGTCCATTAGCTTTCTTTTTCTTTGTCCGTATACAAAATGGCAAATATTTCTACTCCAAAGCCTAAGAGAACTAAGGCAGGAGCAAGGCTGATACGTCTGAAGCTAAAAATAGCAGGATTAAAGACTTTTGGGTCATCACTACCTCCTCCACTCATAGTGAGGAAGCCCACAGCTATAAGCCCCAAACCAAGGAGCATTAACAAGTAGTTTTTCTTCTTAAAAATCACTTTTTTAGTTTTTAAATTTGAATTCTAATTTTTACTTCTTTACATTCTCATTAGTAATAGAGTTCGTCTGTATGTAGGTTCAAGAAGCGTTGTGCAGCAAAATAAGTGCTGATCCAGCTGATGAATATTCCTATAATGAACAGTCCTCCGAATACGAGAATAAAATCGTTCGTACGAGTGAAGATATCCAGCTCAGGCCATGATTGATTTAGATAGTACAAGCATATTGTAAGGGCTATACATGCGAGTATAGCACTTAAGAGTCCTAACCATATATTGGTAATCACAAAAGGGCGACGAATGAAAGCTTTAGTAGCCCCTACCAGTTGCATAGTCTTGATAATAAACCGTTTGGAATATACGGAAAGCCGTATGGAGGAATTGATAAGGAGCATTGCTACAAAGGTAAAGATAATAGAAATGCTCAGTATAATTAGGCTAACATTCTGGATATTACTGTGTATCTTCTTCACGGAAGCCTTATCATAGTATACTTCTTTCACAGAAGCATTCTGTAGGATATTTTCTTTAATCTCTTCCATCTTCAGAGGATTTACATAATCGGCTTTTAGGTTTAGGTCGAAGGAATTTTGCAAGGGGTTATCTCCTATAACACTAATAAAA
Source organism: Capnocytophaga sp. G2 (assembly GCF_035282625.1). Taxonomy (NCBI): domain Bacteria; kingdom Pseudomonadati; phylum Bacteroidota; class Flavobacteriia; order Flavobacteriales; family Flavobacteriaceae; genus Capnocytophaga; species Capnocytophaga sp. G2. Next base: position 34,179 of record NZ_JAYKBU010000005.1, read on the forward strand.
TCCTCTCCTAATTCTTCACTGAAGGATTGGGCTGCTTCTTCTTTGGAAATAAAGCTTATCTTCTTAGTATATTCAGCTACAGAGAGCTCTTTCTGTAGTTGTTGTATATCTGCTTCTTTGGCAGTATCCTTTAGGAAAATGGACATACTTAAGTTCTCCTTGTAGTTATCGGTAAAGTTCTTGGCATTAATCATTAGAAATCCCAAAATACCCAAGAGAAATAATACCAGAGTAATACTCAGAGTAACAGAAAAATAGGAAGAGATAAGTTTCCTGCGATTATAACGTTCAGTTCGGGTATGCACTTTTTATGTATGTTTTGAAAATGAGTGTAAAAGTAGTAATTTTTACTTAGCTGGTATATACTCTCTGAAAAATACACAAAACTTTAACTTTTGTTAATTTTTTTTAAGATGAAGAGTGAGTGGGTGCGGTGTGTATATTTGTTTTTAAAATTTGTTTTTCTAAAAAATCATTCTTACTTTTGCAAGCCAAAGGCTCATCATGAGATCATCAACAATTCATCAATAATTCATGTTTCCTTTTTCAAAGTTTTTAGGGCTTTTTTCTGTAGTTAGGGGATATAATATTCTCATGATATGTATTGCCCAATACCTGACGGCTATCTTTATCCTCTCCAAGCGTCCGATAAGGCAAGTACTCTTTGACAGGCATCTTTTTGTTATTGTGCTAGCAGGAGCCTTAGCTGTGGCAGGAGGATATATTATTAATGCCTTTTATGATAAAGAGAAGGACTTGATTAATGAACCTACACGCGCTATGATTCAGCGCTTAGTAGGGCAGAATACCCAACTGACCCTCTACTTTATCCTTAACTTCCTTTCGGTGATTGTGGCAAGTTATGTATCCTTCCGTGCAGTACTTTTTTTTTCTATTTATATCTTTATGATGTGGTTCTACTCCCACCGATTGAAGAAAATAGTTTTGGTAGGTAATATTGTATCAGGAATACTCTCTATTATACCTTTCTTTGCTATCTTTGTTTATTATCATAATTTTCAAAAGATTATATTTGTACATGCTGCCTTCTTGTACTATCTACTTTTGGCAAAGGACTTTGTAAAAGACCTCCAGAATATCAAGGGGGACTTTGCTTTAGGCTATCATACCATTGCTACGGACTATGGGGAGAAGAGTTCCAAGCAGCTTATTTCAGTTCTTATAGGGCTTACTCTCATTTGCATTTACTTTCTCACCGCTTTTCCCGATACAGGAGCTATGAAGTATTATTTTATACTTGCGGCTATCCTGCTTATTAGTGTTTTTATCCCTATTCTTTGGAAGAGTAGGACGGAGGTACATTATGCCTTCTTAAGAAACTTGCTTAAGATTATTATAGTGGTAGGTGTTTTCTGTATTGTTCTTATAAGAAGATAATTATTTTGAGGATTTGTTCCTTTTGCTTTTCCATATCCAATAGAACTTATTTAGGAAGAAGCCCAAAGAGAAAAGTGCTATAAAGAAAAGAAATATCTGACTGAGTAGAAGGATGTTTAAAGGTTCACTTTTAGGTACATAGATAATTTGCCCACTGGCAGTCAAAGCGAGACCTAAAAGGGTTACAAAAATACTCATCAAAAAATGTACTTCCAATCGCAAGTCCCTCTCTGGAAGCGCCCATGCGATAGCTTTAGCTCCTGCTATGATAAAGAATAGAGTCATCCCTATAATAATGAAGGTTATTGTCTGGAAATCCACTCCGGAGAAGTAGAAAAAAGCCTGTGCAAGCCCATAGAATAGACAAGGGAAGATGAGTACACCAGGGAACCACCTTAACACCCGTGTCCATCGGCTTTCTCTATTTTGATAGTAATCCCTTAGCGCGACAAAGCAGAAAAGAATTCCTATGGCTGACTCTATAGTAACCAAAACCGCCATATCACTGAGAATTTTGATATTGGAGAGCATTTGATCAAGAGTTACTTGGGATTGTTCTGAGGCAAAATCATATACCCGCCAGAGGAACCCTCCTACAATCAATCCGAATAAGGTAACCTGCCACAGTTTCCAAAAACTGAGTTTGATAATGGAATTCAGCAGGATAAAAATAAGGAGTAAACTCACTAACATAATCACTATTTTTATTGGAGATATGCCACAGGAGCACCTTCAAAACTTACTTCTATATGTTCTTGTAAGGAGGTGGAAAGGGAGATGCCCTTAAAGTCCGCCTTAATAGGGAATTTCTTATGGTTACGATTCACCAAGACCGCCGTTTTGAGCTGTTTTAAAGGCACTTCCAAGAAATGCTTTACCCCATAAATGAGGGTAGCTCCTGTACTTAATACATCGTCCACCAATACCACAGACTGATGGGTATAAGCCTCCACAGGTAGAGAGGTAGTAACAGGGGCGAGTACATTGGTTTTATTCACAATGACCTTACATAGTTCTATAGGAATAGGACAGAAACTTTTAAGTTCTTGATAGAGCTTTTCTGCCAATATATAGCCATTCTTTTCAATCCCAGCAAGGATAAAATGTTCCTCGTGGATATTTGCTTCATATATTTGGTAAGCGATTCTACGGATTTTGTGAGCTATCTGCTCTTGATTTAGTATAATAGTCATAGTAAAGGGTTTGAGTAATTATTCATTCTCTAAGAACTGTTCAAGTTCTCGGCGGTCTTTCTTTGTAGGGCGACCTTCTCCTTTCTTTCGGTAATATTCTTGAGCTTGTTGTTGAGCCTGTGCTTGTTCAAAAGCCTCAGGGGGGGTGTTATCCGTTCGGTATAGGTCTACAAGTTTTGCTCCTACGCGTGATTCTGGGAGGTCATTCACTACAATTTCATAGGTAATTTGATCCTTGCGTATTTGTATCTTATCCTGAGGGAATACCTCTTTGGAGGCTTTAGCAGCTTCTCCATTGATGCGGATATGTCCTTTCTTGCAGGCTTCTGTGGCTATATTGCGTGTTTTGTAATAACGTACACACCATAAGTATTTGTCTATTCTCATTAAGTGTTATTATTTTAAAGTTTTTCTCTTGGACAGATTAGGGCTGAGTCCCAAAAAATCACCTTAACTTCCGTATGGGGCAGGAATCCTTAGAGTTACATAGAATGGAAGGGTAATGGTATTCCCAATAATGCCAGCATTTCTCCAGGTCTGTCTCAAAGTTAAGAATGTAGCTTTTTGACATAGAGGGGAATGGAGTTCGGTAGTCATTATAAGACCGTGTTAAGTATTTGATAATTAGCACATTGTAAAAATAATATTCATTTGTTTGAAAAAGCCATGCAAAAATACAAGAATTTTTCGTAACTTGCACCCAAATTTAAGTATTTATTTTTCAAAAGATGATAAAGAAAGCTATGTTATTGCTTGCCCTTGCCATGGTAAGCCTATTTTCCTGTAAGAAAAGCGGGGATGATGGTAATAAGTTACGCGAGATGTCCGAGGTGATTCCTGAAAATGACCGAGATATCCAACGTTATCTCAAAACACATTTTTGTGAATTAGATAGCCAAAAGAATTTCGTATTGGATACTATCGCTAAGGCGAATGCAGGGAAAACTTCTCTTTGGAATAATCCCAACCTAAAGAAGAAGGTACTTAAAGTACCTGACCAGCATGGGAATTATATAGAGAATACTATGTACTATCTTATTCTTCAGGAAGGAGTAGGGGAACAGGCAACGATAGCAGACCATTCGTATGTGTTATATAATGGGCTTACTCTTAAGAATAAATCCTTTGATAATTCTATGCAGTTCTCTCAGAGGAATTGGATGGACTTATTAGGTACTCGTGCGAGTGCTTATGTAGGGGGAACCATCATAGGTTTTCGTGAAGCGGTGGCTACCCTCAAGGCTTCTTCCACAGGGAAAGCTATTCCACAGGGGGATGGTACTTTAGTGGCTCCCACCGATGGAGGGATGGGAATTTTCTTTATGCCTTCTGGAATAGGTTATTTCTCCGGTTCTTCGGGAGTTGCTGCCTATTCACCTTTAATTTTTGAGATAAAGCTCATCAAGACAGAAAGATATGATCATGATGGAGATGGTATCCCTTCCATTGATGAAATCCGACACCATGAGGACGGAACTATTACTTTCCCTGATTGTAATGGGAATGGTACGGCTGATTATCTGGATGACAACAAATGTTAGTATATGCTTGTCCTCTATGATAACTACTGCCCCAAATGTACTCGTTTTGCTTCGTGGATAAGGCGATGGGACTGGCTTAGATGGGTGGAACTAAAACCTCTTAGAGATACCTCTATTACAGACCCTTGTTTTGATCTCTCTTTAGCCCAGAAGCAATTGGCTTCCTTAGTTGGCAAATGGCGTTATGGTTATGATACCCTTTGTAGGATTGCCTTACGCTTACCGATTCTTTGGCTTTTCCTGCCCTTGTTCTTCTTAGGGAAGGTTACAGGAGTAGGGGACTATCTCTATAAGCAAATAGCTATAAGAAGGACTGTGCTGCATTGTGATGCGAGACATTGTAAAGTATAATTCCGATATAAAAAATTAGTATAATGAAGAAATTACTCCCTAATTTCATTACCCTTTTGAATCTTTTTTGTGGTATTATTGCCCTGCGTTATGCTATTTCCCAAGCCTTTGATTGGGCATTGTATTGGTTCTTCTTAGGGATTGTTTTTGACTTTTTTGACGGCTTTGTGGCACGTTGGCTTAGGGTTTCCTCTCCTTTAGGATTGCAACTGGATTCTCTTGCCGATTTGGTTACTTCAGGCTTGGTGCCTGGGCAGGTAATGTATTGGCTTATTAGCTATGATACAGCACCTTACGGAGATATAGTCCATTTTTACGTGCCTTTTGTAGGCTATCTGATAACGCTGGCTTCAGCGTATCGCTTGGCTCGGTTTAACTTGGATACTCGCCAGAGCGAATCTTTCATAGGCTTGCCAACTCCTGCTAATGCGCTCTTTATCATTTCTTTGGGATTTATTGTCAAAGAAGCTATTTATATAAAGGCACTTCCGCTTTGGGGGACGCTTCTAATAACAGTGTTAAGTTGCTATTTGCTCAATAGTAATCTTTCTCTCTTCTCTCTGAAATTCAAGGATTTTTCCTTAAGAAAGAATGCCCTTAAATATTTTTTCTTGCTCCTATCCTTGCTCCTATTGATTTGTTTGAGGGAAGCGGGTTTTGCACTTATCATTTTGGCATACATATTGCTTTCTCTTTTAAGTAATATTTTTAAAAGAAAAGAAAAATGAGAATAATAACCATAGTTTGCTTGCTTCTTACACAGGGGCTTTTTGCTCAAGAGGCAGGGAAAATAGGAAAGTTGCTTCGTAATGAAGCGAAAGCATCTGATATTAATTCGGTTCATATTCAGTTAGATATACAAGGAGGGGAGTATAAGCGCCCTAACTTACAACAGTATAGGACTTCCCCTGGACAATATCAATGGAATCCTGCTCCTTATGGCTATTCTGAAGTATTTTTGCGTATTCCTGATAATGGTTATTTCACAGTAACTTTAGCAGACCAGCAAATAAGTGGTTATACAGGGAAGTTTCGCTTCTTTGATGTGCGTTCAGGAGCGGTACCTCTTTCTATCTATCTAAATGGATTCTTAGTATACCAAACTACCCTAATGGCTCAGCAAAATAGCCGTACAGTATTGGATTATTTTGTACAGTATGGCTTGTATGAACTTGCCGTATACCCTATTGAAAAACAATGGTATGGAGGGGATTGGAATGATATTTGGAATAACCCTTATCAAGCAGGACATTCTATAGGAGGGAATCCTCACCTGCAGGTGATGCCCGATGATGTGTACGCTAATTTCTACAGAGCGCTTAGTAAGTTTCACTTTGATAGTGACCGAACTGCTTTCATTAATCAACAGCGCAATACTGCATATACCTGTGCTCAGATAAAACCTATTCTTGCCTTATATAGCTTTGATAAGCTACAAATGGCAAAACATCTTTACACACTTTGTGCGGATAAGGGCAATTTCTTTACTGTTTATGATGTTTTTAACTTTGATTCCGACCGTAATGCACTTATGGACTTTGTGGCTAAATATAGAGAGTAGTCGAATGGATTTAGAGGGTATAGAATTAGCAGGCTCTGGGTATTATACCCTATTATAGAAGAGAAATGAGTGCGTGAGAGGTGGGTAGTTTTGATTTTCCAAGATAAAGAGAGAGACTGTCCGAAAAGGACAGCCTCTTTGTAACTCAAGTAAATATTATTTTGCTTCTTCTTTTTCAAGCATTTTTTCAGGGAGGATATAATGATATTCATATGTAGCATTCATATACTCCTCTAAGGGTTTCCATTCCTTATCATTGAGGAAAGCCTGATTGATACTAGGTGCTGAACAACAGCCAGGGATAGAATAGTACTTTCCTTTAAAGGTAAGAGCAATAGGCTTATTATTTGGAATCTCTAAAGAGAATTTAATGATACGATCTCCAAAAGTTCTATCCATATCATGCAAAACATTAAAAGAGAAAATTACATACCCGTCCTTTTTAAAATATTTTATTTTATACTCCTTTCCGTCCTTTTTAAAGTTATAAACTATATTAGCTTTCACTTTCCCTTCAGAAGTTTCTTCATAAATGGCTACTTTTTCTAATAAATCCTCAGGAATTAAGTTCTCCTTTATTTGAAGTTTTACCAATAAATTAGGAGTATTACAGCAAAGGAGAAACTCTTCTTCTTTGTGATTATCCTTGCGACATGCAGAAAACATTAGCAAGGCAATGAGTAAATATACTATTTTTTTCATAATTCTATTTATTAATAAATGTTAGTTATAACTTTTATATCATAAGGAAACCTATCCATTTTAGGATAATTTCCAAAAGCTTTCTTTGAATTACTATGAGTAAGTTCAGGGCGATACCACAAATTGGAACCACTACCCCAGCCTAAATTATGATGTATTAAAGAAACATACACATAACTTTTGTATATTTTTTCCCTACACTCTACATAAATAACTTCTTTCCAGCTTGCTCTATATTTTTTATACCCATCAATAACCCAAGCGTGTCCCTCACGAGTTCTATCATATCTTGGTTTATCAACAGCGGATATATACACAGGTCTATTAGCCAAAAGGTTTTTTTCTATATCGTATTTATCAGAAAGTATAGCATTCGCATATCCTAATTTTTTAAAGGTACTCAATGCATTTTCATCTGAAGCTCCACTTCTATCACAAGTATAATTAATACTCAAAAACTCTTTATTTCCTAAATCGGCTAATAAATGTTGAATATCTTCTCTTCCTTGTAAGCTAACGAAGTTTATGGAAGGGCTTGCAGTCATTTCATCCCAGTGCATTAGTCTGCCATTGAAAACAGCTGGTTTTTTATGATAAGCCATAATTTGTCCTACGGCTACAGCCACACAACCTACGGGGGTTCTTCCCGAACTGCAATTATTATTTTTAACAATTGAGTTATAACCTCCTATTTGATCCCATTCAGTTTTAAGCAAAACATTTGTTTCATTAACAAGTTCCCAATCATCATAAAAAACCTCATAGTCAGTTCCTTGGATACAATCAGGATCATCAGGGTCAAAACTTACACTTCTTGCTATGTTTGACTTTAATTTTCCCTTTTCATCAAAGTATTTCTTAAAAAGCCTTTCTTTTTCCTGTTTGGGCAAATCTTTGGTAAAAGATTCCAAGGCTTCCTGTGCTAATTTATCTTTCCTTTCTTCAAAAAGAGAGCGATTGAGGTCTATATATTGCAAGAGTTGTTCGTAAAGAATCTTTTGTATAGGATTTGAAGTATTTTCCTCCCAGTGTCCTTTGTCGCTATAGGCAAATATTCCTGGTATGCGTTTATCAGCTGACGTAAGGACAAAACCCTTGCTATTTTTGAAGTTTACTATGTACAAATCGTTTTGTTCTGAGGTAACTGCTCTACAGAAAGTACTATAATTAGAAGTATTCTTTACCGTCATAATACTTTCAACCTCAAGGGCATCTTCCTTAGAAAACAGGCTAACACCCTGTTTTTTTTCTATGCTTTGTGTTTGCTGAGCAAATTTTAGAGCTAAGTCCTGGGCTTCTTTTTCAGAGATATAGTAGTTTTCAGTCAGTGCAACCCATTTAAGAGAGGGATCATCAGGGGCATTTATCAGCCCTACTTCCTCTTTAGGAGTAGGCTTAAGAGGGGGAGGTATTTCCTCGCTTTCTCGTTGGCAAGCAATTAAAGCCATTGCGGTTGCCCAAAATAAAATCATTTTTTTCATTTTATATTATTTTATTGGGTTGTTCAGTTACTGTTAGCAGTACTGCTAAAATACGTTTTTTAAATCATAAACAACTAATTTATAAAAATATTTTTTAAATTTTAAACCTTATTTTGCGATATAAGAAAGAGGCTACCCTTTTTGGGCAGCCTCTCTCTTATTTTAGAGTTGTTTAAAAGGTTCTGTTACCAGATTTTCACACGGTCTTGAGGATTTCGGTAAAGCTTATCTCCTTCTTTTACATTAAAGGTTTTGTACCAAGCATCTACATTGGTTAACGGAGCAAAGGCACGCAAATAATCAGGGGAGTGAGGGTCTGTTTTTATTTGATTGGTAAGGTTCTTGTCAGTGGTAAGGGAGCGCCATACGGTAGCCCAAGCAATAAAGAAACGTTCCTCTTGGGTTAACCCGCTAATTTTACCTATCTGTCCATGGTCTTTGAGGTACATTTGTAATGCATCGAAGGCGATGTTAGCACCCCCAAGGTCTGCTATATTTTCCCCATTGGTAAAAGTACCGTTTACAAAGATTCCTTTTACAGGTTCATATTGGTCATATTGTTTAGCGAGTGCTTCAGTTGCCTTTTCAAAGTTTTTCTTATCGGCAGGAGTCCACCAGTTCTGTAGGTTTCCATCGGCATCAAACTCAGCTCCACTATCATCAAAGCCATGGGTCATTTCATGACCGATAATTCCTCCAATAGCTCCGAAGTTTACGGCAGGGTCTGCATCAAAACTGAACATAGGAGCCTGTAGGATAGCAGCAGGGAATACAATTTCATTGTAAAGAGGGCTGTAGTAAGCATTCACTGTTTGAGGGGTCATTCCCCATTCCGTTTTATCTACCGGTTTACCTACTTCAGCTAAGTTCTTTTGATAGTACCATTGAGAGATATGTTGGAAGTTATCAAAAAGGGAAGCATTAGGATCAATAATCATCTTAGAATAGTCTCTCCATTTGTCAGGATATCCCACTTTTACATTGAGTTTTTCGAGCTTTACAAGGGCTTTTTCTTTAGTTTCCTCACTCATCCAAGATAGATTCTTGATATGTTGAGCGAAGCTCTTTCTAAGGTAACTAATAAGGGTGAGCATTTCTTCTTTTGCCTTAGCAGGGAAGTATTTTTCCACGTATAACTTTCCAAAGGCTTCTCCTAAGGTGTTATCAATCATTGCAAAGGCACGCTTATCCATGGAGCGTTGTTCTTGTTGTCCACGAAGGTATTTGTTATAGAATTCAAAAGAGAGGGTATCCAACTCTTGGTTTAAAGAAGAGAGATTACTAAGGGTCAACATGTACTTGAGATAGTCCTTAAGCAAGGGCAGGTTATTGGTGTTGATAAACTTATCATAATCCTTGTATAGGCGCATTTCTCCTATAATAACCTTATTCTCGTTCATCCCTACGTTCTTGAAGAATTCAGGGAGATTGATATTTTTTACCAGTTTGGATAGTTCCTCCATCGTTTGAGGGTTATAGCTAAGGTTAGGATCACGATTTTCCTCATTGGTAAGCATAAGTTTAGCAATACTCTTTTCAAAAGCTACCTGTTTTTGAGCTTTTTCTTGGGGATTTTTTTCCTTAATAGCCTTGAATACATTAGCTACAAATTCCTGATACTTAGCGAGCGCCTCACTGTTGCTGGGGCTTTCTTTTTGGTAATAATCAATCCCCATACCGAGGCTAAATTGTCCCAGATAAGCCACATTCATATTGGAGTCCTTCATATCGGCGTATGCATTCCAGTTGCAAATGGGATTATTTCCTATAAGGGTAGCTTCTTCTAAGTATTTCTGCAGGTCGGAGAGGGTTTTAATTGCCTCTATTTTAGAGAGTTGTCCTTCAATAGGTTTGATGCCCTGTGCGTTACGTGTGTCCCAGTCAATGTATTGTTTGTAAAGGGTTTGAATTTTTTGTCCTTCACTGCCATTGGGATATTCTTTTTTCAGGAGGTCTTGCAGGATGGAGAGGCACTGTTGTTCTGTTTGTTCATCAAGCATGTAGTAAGTGCCCCAAGAGGTTTTATCGGCAGGGATTTTAGCGGTTTTCATCCAACTACCGTTCACATAGTTGTAGAAATCATCTTGTGGGCGAACGGAAGTATCCATAGCCGTGATGTCAAGTCCTTTTTCGGGGAGTTCTTTAGCTTCTTCCTTTTTAGAGGAATTGCCACAGGCTACCATAAGGGAGAGAGAGGCAATACAAGCCATTTTTGTGTAGATATTTTTTTTCATAAAGAAAAGATTTGTATTCAATCAAATGAATAGGTGAAAAATTAGTACAAAATTACAAAGAAATTATGAATGAGCAATGAATAATAAGCAATTTTTTACAAAAAAAGGACACATGTTTTAAGGATGTGTCCTTTGATATTTCCTTCTTATGATCTATTTTGTTTTAGGAGATTCTTTAGCATTATAAGGAACGAGTAATTATTCTACTTTAGGGTTAGCAGGTGATTCGCTGAGCTGGTTTTCTTGTAAGGTATAAATATTATACCCATGTTTAGGGTCTTTCTCAGGAACCCATTCCTTGCCATTAAGGAGCACTTTATTAATTTGTGGAGTATTGCAACAGTTAGGTATGCTTTTGAATTGTCCTGTAATAGTAATTCTTGCCACTTTATGGTCAGTAATTTTAAGGTCATAGATTTCACTTCTTTCTATCAAAGACCTCTCAAGATCATAAATTGCAGCGAACTCGAAAATGACAGTGCTATCAAACCTCTTAAAGTCCCTAAGTTCTACTTTTTCATTTCCAACATTAGTTATTTTTGTGAGAGAGAACTTTGGTGTAAAATCCTTATTTACAAGGTTTTTATCTACTTTAAGATAGAAATATTTAAAGGGTGCACCACAACATGTAAAACTTCCTTTCTCCTTATTGTTATCCTTGTGACAACTTAAGAGAGTCGCTATAGCCAGTAGAAAGTATAAATATTTTTTCATGATCAAATAGAATTAATTAAACTCTCCTTCACGTTGGCAGGCAAGAAGCCCTAAAGCCAACACAAAGAGTAAAAATCGGGTCATAGTATAATGATTAGAAATTATCTTGGTTATTTTCTGCCCCAAAGTTATAATAAAAAAAGATAAAAAACAATATTTTAAGAAAATAACACAAAAGATCTGTATATAAAAATGTTTTTGGCAAAAAGAGCTTTTTGCAGTGTTTTTTATAGTATATAATGAAGATGGAAGGTTAAAAATAAGGTTGTATGAACTATCATAAAAACGAGCGATTTTCTTATATAAGATATATTCTTAATTATTTTTTTCCAAGAATTGATAAAATGATAAAAAATGAATGTATATAAACTCATATAAAGTCTTATGGTTTTCTAAAGTAGGTTTATCTGTGCTTCTTATCAGAATAATAGGGGAGGCAATCAAGGGAGATAAAAAAGAGGCTACCCTTTTCGGGCAGCCTCATAAATGGAAAAACAACACGCTTAGGTGATTTTCACTGAAAAAGAATTACCAGATTTTGATACGTTGTTCAGGTTTGCGATAGAGCTTATCGCCTTCTTTTATATCAAAGGCTTTGTACCAAGCATCTATGTTGGTTAGTGGAGCGAAGGCACGAAGGTAATCAGGGGAGTGAGGGTCTACCTTTACCTGGTTGGTCATATATTGGTCGGTAGAGAGGGTACGCCATACAGAAGCCCAAGCGAGGAAGAAGCGTTGCTCTTGGGTAAAGCCACTAATCTTTCCTACGGTTCCATGGTCTTTTAGATACATCTGAAGGGCATCAAAAGCGATATTCACTCCTCCGAGGTCAGCGATATTCTCTACATTGGTCATGGTACCATTGACGAAGATTCCCTTAACGGGTTCATATTGGTCATATTGTTTAGCGAGTGCTTCGGTTGCCTTTTGGAAGTTTTCCTTATCAGTGGGTGCCCACCAGTTCTGTAGATTGCCATCGGCGTCAAACTCAGCCCCACTAACATCAAATCCATGGGTCATTTCATGACCGATTACCCCACCAATTCCTCCGAAGTTCACGGCAGGATCTGCCTCAAAACTGAAGAAAGGAGGTTGAAGGATTCCTGCAGGGAAAACAATCTCATTGTTGGTAGGGTCATAATAAGCATTGACGGTTTGAGGAGGAAGCACCCACTTGGTTTTATCCACTTCTTTTCCTACTTTGTCCAAGGCTTTTTGAAAAGCCCACTGAGCTACCTGTGTGATATTCTCAAAGAGAGATACTTCAGGGTTCATAGTAAGTTTAGAATAATCCTCCCACTTATCAGGATAACCTACCTTTACAGAGAATTTGTGGAGCTTCTCCATCGCTTTTTCCTTAGTAGCATCACTCATCCAGGTTACATTCTTGATGTGCTGGGCAAAACTTTTCTTCAAATAATCTATCAGGGTAAGCATCTCCTCCTTAGCTTTTTCAGGGAAGTATTTTTCCACATAGAGCTTACCGAAAGCCTCTCCAAGAATTCCGTTGATTAGTTCCAGGGCGCGCTTGTCCATAGGACGTTGCTCCTGTTGTCCCATGAGGTATTTGTTATAGAAATTAAAAGTAAGGTCATTGAGCTCTTGGGTGAGGTAGTTACTGTTAAGAGTAACCAATTTGTACTTGAGATAGTCCTTAATCAGGGGTAGATTTTTCTCATTAATAAAAGTATCATAATGCTTATAGAGACCTATTTCAGTGAGGATAACCCTCTCGGTATGAACTCCCACTTTTTCAAGCAACTGAGGCAAGTTAAGGTTCCTTACTAAGGTACTTAATTCTCTTGTTGTCACAGGGTTATAGCTGAGATTTGGATTGTTCTCTTCTTCACTTGTAAGCATGTATTTGGCAATATTCTTTTCAAAGGCTACGATTTGCTTTGCTTTTTCCTGAGGAAGGGGATCCTTTAGGATTTTAAAAATATCCGTTACATAGTCTTGGTACTTAGCTAAGGCTTCGGTATTGCTAGGATTCTCCTTTTGATAGTAATCCTTACCCAACCCCAGAGCAAAATTCCCTAAATATACCGCATTCATTTTGGAGTTCTTCATATCGGTATATACGCCTACGGGACAGATATGATTTGCCCTTTTAGAGGTAGTCTCTTGCAAATAGTTTTGCAAATCATTTAAGGAGTGTATCGCATCAATCTTTTGAAAATACATCTCTAAAGGCTTAAGTCCGTCAGCATTACGCTTATCCCAAGAGATATATTCCTTATAGAGGATTTGTATTTTAGCTCCTTCACTTCCTTGAGGGTATTCCTTTTTAAGGAGGTCATCAAGGATAGAAAGGCATTGCTCATCGGTTTTCTCCATGAGCATATAGAAGGAACCCCAAGCAGGTTTGTCAGCAGGGATTTTAGCGGTTTTCATCCAGCTACCACTAACATAGTTATAGAAGTCATCTCCTGGGCGAAGGGAAGTATCCATAGCGGAGAGCTCAAGACCTTTTTCGGGGAATTCCTTAGCGTTCTCTTTTTTGTTGGAATTACCACAAGCCACCATTAAGGAAAGGCAAGCGAGCCAACCCATTTTGAAGTTTATTTTTTTCATGATAAAAGTGAATTGAATTACCCCGCAAAATTACGAATTAAAATAGTACTATGCAAGACAAAGTATTATTATTTTTTCATTACTTGATAACTCCATTTTGGGATGAGGTATACGCCTATGAGACAGGTTACCATTACAGGGGAATAAGAGTGGGTGAAATAGCTTACCAAAATATGCCATACCAGAAAGAAACTAAGTCCTATAAGGTATATCCCAAGAGCGATTCTCGTAGTTTTTTCGCTCTTGCGACACAAGAGGGCTACTAGCGCTACTAAAGCGAGTTGTCCTATAGAAACTCCTACAAAATATTCAGGATGGTCATTTGCTAAAAGTGCATTCTCAGAGACTCTTGGAAGCTGTAACCAAGTGGGTATTTTGTGAGAGAAATTAATATACCATTGCCAAAAAGAAATACTCTCTTCTACTTGGTGCAAGGCATGTAGTCCCATTATCGGGAGCCATAGCGATAAATACTTATTTGTTTGCATATATTTCCTGTTTTAGTGCAATAATGTAGTTTTGTTGTATGTGCTTCAAGTTCCAAAAAAGAGGAGCTATAAGCCTTAAAAAGAAATTTTTAATATAGATTTTCTCTTGGAAGTAAATTCTAGTACCTCCCTTAAAAGATTCGAACTTTCCTTCCCATTCTCCAATAAATAGTTTGTGCTGCATCGTAAAGGCATAATACTCGTTTTCTATCTTTTGAATATTACTGAAGAGCGTATGTCCTCCTGCTTTGTAATATTCAATAAAACTATCTTCCAATAGCTCAATATCCTTAACTTCCTTTCGCCATTGAAAATTACTATTATCTGTAACAAAGCTATATACCAATGCAATAGGTGCATCAATAAAGTCCGTTACTGTTGAGGTAAGATAGAATTTCATTTCCTTTTAATTATTTGAAAGGTATTATATTTTTCATTTATAAATGAAAAAGTAAAAGGTAAAACACTATTACCTTTTACTCATTCACATACCCAGCTGTGGGCACTTGCTGGCTATATTTTTTATTTTAAGAAGGGAATTACCATATTTTCACACGATCTTCAGGCTTACGGTAGAGCTTATCTCCTTCCTTTACATCAAAGGCTTTGTACCAAGCATCTACATTAGTTAGTGGAGCGAAGGCACGGAAGTAGCCTGGAGTATGAGGGTCTGTCTTGACCTGATTGGTCATATACTGATCGGTGGAGAGGGTACGCCATACGGTAGCCCAAGAGAGGAAGAAGCGTTGGTCTTGGTTGAATCCACTGATATCGGCAACTGCTCCATGGTCTTTGAGATACATTTGGAGCGCATCGAAGGCGATATTCACCCCACCAAGGTCAGCGATATTTTCTCCATTGGTAAAGGTACCATTCACGAAGATTCCTTTTACAGGTTCATATTTGTCAAACTGAGCTGCGAGAGCCTTGGTTACCTTCTCGAAGTTTTCCTTATCGGCAGGAGTCCACCAGTTCTGTAGGTTGCCATCGGCATCGAATTGGGCACCACTGTCATCAAATCCGTGAGTGATTTCATGACCAATTACCGCACCAATTCCTCCGAAGTTCACTGCAGGATCTGCTTCGAAGTTAAAGAAAGGAGGCTGAAGAATGCCTGCGGGGAATACGATTTCGTTATAGAGAGGGTTGTAATAAGCATTCACAGTCTGGGGAGTCATTTCCCACTTGGTTTTATCCACAGGTTTGCCTATTTTGTCCAATTCTTTTTGGTAGCTCCATTTGTTCACTTGTTGTAAGTTCTCAAAGAGAGAAGCGTCAGGGGAGAGAGAAAGTTTAGAATAATCCTCCCATTTATCAGGATAGCCGACTTTTACCTTAAAGGTACTGAGCTTATGGAGGGCTTTTTCCTTAGTCTCGTCACTCATCCAAGTAACGTTCTTGATATGCTCAGCGAAGCTTTTCTTAAGGTAATCTATAAGGGTTATCATTTCTTCTTTAGCCTTAGCAGGGAAATATTTCTCTACATAGAGTTTACCGAAGGCTTCTCCTACTACCCCATTGATAAGCGAAAGGGCACGCTTGTTCATAGGGCGTTGTTCTTGCTGTCCGCGGAGGTACTTACTATAGAAGTTAAAGGAAAGTTCGTCCAAAGCTCCATTTAGATTTCCTGCATTGCTCGCCACCAAGTTATAACGGAGATAATCCTTCAGTAGGGGCAAGTTCTTTTCGTTGACAAACTTGTCATATTCCTTGTACAAGCGTATTTCTCCTACGATCACCTTATCGGTATTGACTCCTACTTTTTTGAGTAAGGCAGGGATATTGAGGTTTTTCACGAGCTTGGAGAGTTCCGCCATGGTCTGAGGATTGTAGCTAAGGTTCGGGTCGCGGTCTTCCTCATTGGTAAGCATGAGTTTGGCAAGGTTTTTTTCGAAAGCCACTTGCTTCTGAGCCTTTTCATCGGCAGCAGGATCACCAAGGAGCTTGAAGATATCCGCTACGAAGGTCTGATATTTGTTAATGGCTTCCGTATTACTTTCATTTTCTTTTTGGTAGTAGTCTCGACCAAGACCTAAAGAGAAGTTACTTAGGTAGATAGCGTTTTGGTTAGAGTCCTTCATATCGGCATAGACTCCCCATCCGCATACAGGATTTTCTCCCAGTGGAGTAGCCTCTTCGAGGTAAGCCTGCAAGTCAGCAAGGTTTTTGATTGCCTCTATTTTTTTAAGGATGGGTTCCAGAGGGGAGAGTCCAGCTTTGTTACGGGCGTCCATATCCATATACGTTTTGTAAATGGTTTGGATTTTTTGTCCTTCAGAGCCCGAAGGATAGGTCTCCTTGAGGAGGTTGTCCAGAATGGTAAGGCACTGCTGGTCGGTTTCTTCACGGAGCATGTTAAAGGTTCCCCAAGAAGGTTTGTCGGCAGGGATTTTAGCGGTTTTCATCCATCCCCCATTGACAAAGTTGTAGAAGTCATCTTGCGGGCGTACGGAGGTATCCATAGCCGTAAGGTCTAGACCCTTGTCGGTAGTTGTTTCTTTCATGTTGTCTTTTTTAGAAGGATTGCCACAAGCCACCAGAAGGGCGAGGCAAGAATAAAAACTGATTTTGTTCATATTTTTTGAGTTTTTAGTTGTTAGCTTTGAATTTTTCTATTTACTGAAAAGTTCCAAATGCGAGCCTAATCGTTCCAAAACAATTACCATTTCTTCATCATCTTGCTGCCATATAAGGAGTAAATCTCCTTCTATATGGCACTCTAAGCATCCCTGATATTGTCCTATCAACATATGAGGCTTCATCTTTTTAGGAATCTCAGAGACGCCTCCCTTTTCTAATAGTTTTACAACAGCTAATATCTTCTTAATCTTCTCAGCTTGTTTTTTAAACTTCTTAAGTTCTTTTTTGAATATTGTAGCGTAATATAATTCATACAAATGTTCCTCTTGTTCTTCTATGTCATTCATCTTCTGATAAGATTTCGTTGAACAATTCTTCAGCACTTTTATGTCCTTTAACAAGCCCTTTTTTATGTTTTTCAATCAATTGCCTTCCTTCCTCTATTGCTTCTATGGTCTCCTTGTTAGGAGTAGCCTTTTCTATGGGATATGTTTTTGAAGTCTCTATTATAGTCGTTTTGACTCTAAACTTCTCAAAAAGAGCTTGAAATAGTGGAATATCCACATTATTAATAGTTGCTTGTATTGTTGTTGTCGCCATAATTTCTTGTTTTAAAGAGCAAAGTTACAAAGAAAAAATTAAATAAAGAAATCAAAATATTATTATTTTTTCAATATTTCTATCCAATCGTTGAAATGTTTATTCTTCCTCTTCCTCCGAGAATTGGCTATCAATCATGTGATCAAATTCTTCTATATAAAAATCTTGAAAGAAAACCTCTCCAAAGTCCTTGGAGGTGAGCTGTACTTCCCTTTTGGGCTCTTCGTCCCCTCCGCTTAGGTCAATATATCCATAGCGATGGAGTAGGAAATTATTCGCATATTTGTTGTACTTGAAGGAAATATAAGCTTCTGCTACAAAATTGTCTCCCTTGAACTCCAAGGTAAAGTACGCTCCTTTGCAGACGATTCGGTGGAGAGGCCAGTCCTTATAACAGAAATTAGGGGCTATCAAGAGTCTATATTTGTGCATTTCCTCTCCACTGAGTAGGATTACCACTCTTCGGTGGGCTTCAGCGACTCCTTCCCGTTCGGCAAAGGAAAAGAGGTAATCTTCCTGTCCATCCTCATTAAGGTCGCAACTGTGGAGCTGCTCTAAGTCATATGCTCCCAAGCTAACGATTCTCTGAGATAAGTTATTGGGGTTCTCCACTTGACATACATCTTCATAAGGAGCGATGATTCCCTTCCAATAGCTTATTTGGTTATCCATAAGAGTGGCAGCTTCTTCTTTCGTAGAGGCGGAGAAAGAAGCGCCTTTGCTCCATACCCCGTCCTTGAGCAAATAGGTTACCTGCTTGAAAGGAACATAGACAGCCCCTTGCTCATCACTTGTCTTTTTTCCTTTTTCTCCTGTAAAGTATTGGTTGTCTATAGCCGAGATATACACATCAAAATAGCGAGCCAGTTCCTCTGGGGAGAGTTCGTGTATTGCTTGGGTAAGATGGTCACTCTCTATCAGATCATTGGAAAAATATTCCAAAATATAGGGATTGAACTCTGCTGTTTTTGGGAGTAGAGAAATATCCACCTTCCCAAAGACAGGATCTAAATGAGTGGGTATATCTGCTACATTACTATAGAAAAACTCTAATCCAGGATATTCATTGGAGGTATAGGGTACCCTCTTGAGGAGCTCATAGAGCTTTGCCTCTATCTCTGGGCTGATAGGTTGCTCGGTGATAGGGGATGTTTGCTTGCAGGCAAAAAGCCATAAGGCTAAGAGAATAAGGGATATTTTTTTCATAAGGGTCATTTTGGTTAATGGTCAGGATCTAGAGGTTTTTTACCTCACTTACATAATCTTACGCTACAACTCAACTACTGACAAGAATCTTGGTGGTACTTTATCGGTATGCCATACTCCATATCTCTCTTTATTGCTAACTCTCATAATAATAGGACTGTTCTATACCTTTGAAAATCACTTCTTGGTCATTTACTTTATCCGTAAGAACAGGTTGCAGCAGAAAGCGCAATTCCAAATCGTTGATAGGGCTACGCTCCATTGCTTGTAGATAGGCTTCTTTTGGTATCAATCGCCAATCCACCACCTTTGCTAAGTGCTTTTTCAGTATCATATCCAGCCAAATACGAGTAGAGCGCCCATTTCCTTCCATAAAAGGGTGGGCTATATTCATCTCCACATATTTAGCTATAATTTCCTCAAAAGTATTTTCAGGCATTTGGTCTATTACAGGCAGGATAGCATGTAGAAACATTGCATTGGCAAAGCGAAAACCGCCTTTGCTAATATTCAGGTGGCGTATCTTCCCTGCAAAATCATACAAACCCTCAAAAAGATAGTGATGTATCTGGCATAATCCTTTGGTAGTACCTACTTCTATCTGTTCAATAGCTCCACTCTCAAAAAGCTGATAGGCTTTTTGTAGGCTTTGAGCGTCGATTTCTTGAATATTCATTGGCTATTTTTTCCTTTTACTACTTGCTACTATATGCTTGATATCCTGATCCAATTGCTTAATGCTCTGAAAATGTTCTATCTCTCGTTGATGTTCCTTATAGCGCGTATATTCTTGAGTTGCTTTCTCTACGGCTAATTCGTGAGAGATAGTACCTGCATGTTCAAGAATATTCTTCTCATTCATAGTAAGTACTAAGCGGAGTTTCTGTATCCAGTCTCGCATATACATAGGCTTCTCGGCCAGTGCCTGTGCCTCTGCATAGGCAAGGAACTGTTCTACAATGAGTTTCAGCATAGTAATTTCCTCTTCATTTAAGTAGTTTTTTCCGATAAGAGCATCGGATTTGGTTACTTTTCCTTCTTTTTCTGTAGAGGTTAGTCCCATCATAGGAAGTTGCGCATTGGCACGATAGAAAAGCAATTCAGCAGCTGTCTTACCGCTTACCGCCCAAAGCAACTTGTTTTGTATCTCCTTATAAAATGCTATTGTCATTTTATCCGAAGGGTTATAGTCAATACTGGTAGCATAAATGTCCTTTATTTGTTGATAAAAGAGCTTTTCTGACAGACGTATTTCACGGATACGCCCTAAGAGTTCTTTAAAGTAGTTATAAGACGATCCTGTCTTAAACCGCTCATCATTTAGGACAAATCCCTTGATAATATATTCTTTCAGTCGCTGGGTTGCCCAAATACGGAACTGGGTACCTTGCTGAGATTTTACTCGATAACCTACAGAAATAATGACATCAAGATTATAATAATCTACTTGGTAAACTTTTCCATCGGTGGCAGTTGTTGCATATTCTGCAACAACTGATGAGATATCCAACTCTCCCTCTTCGAATACGTTCTTTATATGTCTGGAAATTGTGGACTTATCTCGTCCAAAGAGCATACACATCTGAGCTTGGGTTAGCCAGACAGTGTCTTGTTCAAAACGAACATCTATTTTGATACTCCCATCTTCAGATTGATAGATGAGCATTTGGTCATTATTGGCATTCTTCATTACTTTATCTTACTCTTTAGCTCCTCCAGCATTTGGATTTGCTCCTTTATAGCAGCAGTATCAGGGAGTTTTTTCTTTTGATCAATGCCCAAATCTATGACTTTCCAAAGAGCATGTTTTACTTTTTCGCCATTTTCTTCTTGGGTAAAGTCCTTGAGGGCTTTCTGCATAAGTTCCACCAGCGCCTTATTGTCCAAGCTCATCGCCCAAAGGTAGGCTTTCTTGAAATCAGTGGCTATTTCGGGATTGTCCTCTTCAAGGAATGGGTAATTAACCAAATAAGGCATCAGAGTAGGGAGATACTGCTGCATCTGGTTATCAGCAATTACTCCCGCTAGACTTGAAAGTTCATCAATATCCAAATCCTTAGGGTTTGCCTTTTCCAAGAAATTCTTAGCCTGCTTGGGGTTGGTACGGGCTATGGCATTCAGGGCTGCATTTTTTACCGCACCTGAGGGGATGTTCAGGGCTTTTTCATAGAGAGAGGCATAGTGTTTGTTCTCTTTGGAGCCTGCCAAAAGCCATATAGCTGCCGATTTGGTCAAGTTTTCAGGATCGGAAGTAGCGAGCTTCTTTACCTGAGCCAACTCTTTTCGGCTAAGCGGATAGTCAGAGAGGCGTTCCAGAGCCGCATTGCGTACCTTGAAATAGGGATCATGGAGGGCAGCCAAGAGGACTTCCTTCCCTTCTGACTCCCCAAGTGCTGTTATTGCCTGCATACGACTCTTTAGATCTGGGGCATGTTGCACTTGGTAGAGGTATTCTTTAACTGTTTTTGGGTCTTGTTCTTCCATAAGGATCACCCCTTCAGGGTTGATATTGACTAAATCAGGAGCCTTGCTTATGGGGAAATTAAAAGTATTCTCCCCTCTTGCCTTCACCCATACGGTATGGCGGGTAGCTTTATTCTCTTGGTAGATATCTATATCCAAAGGGAATTGGAAGTACAGCTTTTCATCCTGTGTTTGGAGAATCCTTACAGAGAGTTGCTTCTTGTAGGCATCATATTGTTTTTCTACTTTCACCGTAGGGTTTCCATGGGAGAAATACCATTGATTAAAAAACCAGCTTAGGTCTTTTCCGCTTATTTTCTCAAGAGACAAACGCAGTTGGTGTGCTTCTCCCGTTCCATATTCGTTTGTTTTCAGGTAGTCGGTAATTCCTTGAAAGAAAGCATCATCGCCGAGATAGCGGCGGAGCATGTGCAGGATGGCTCCTCCTTTGTTATAGGAGACAAGGTCAAACATATCATCACGTACCTCATAGCCGAAGCGTACTAAGTCCTTCACAAAGTCATCATCACGATGTTGATACTGAAGGGTATTGTTGCTCAGATGATAGTCAGCAGCGTCCTTGCCATATTTGTGAGCGATCCAGAGGTATTCGCTATAATTGGCAAAGGACTCATTCACGGTAAGGTTTGCCCAGCTTTCAGTAGTTACCAGATCGCCAAACCAGTGATGTGCCAGTTCATGGGCGATTATTGGCTCCCAATAGTTTTGGTCATTCAGTGCATCGGCACCTTGGTAAGCACTCTCGGCATGGCTTACTGCGGTGGTGTTCTCCATAGCACCACTGACAAAGTCACGCACGATGATCTGAGCATATTTCGCCCACGGATAGTCATAGCCAAATCGCTCAGAGAAGAAAGTGAGCATCTGGGAGGTATGACCAAAAATTCGCTTGGCAAGGGGTTCGTATTCTTTCTCCACATAGTATTCCACGGGTACTTTGCCGCGCCAAGGAGTATCCTTAACTATCGTAAACTCACCGGCTGCCATGAAGAAGAGATAAGGGGCATGGGGCTTGTCCATTACCCAATGGTCAGTGCGTAAGTTGCCTTTCTTCTGGGAGTTTTTCAGCAGTCCATTGGAGAGGGTTACGAAGCTATCGGGTACGGTCATTTCTATTTCTTGGGTGGTTTTCTGGTTAGGCTTGTCAATGGTGGGGAACCAGCAAGAGGAACTTTCGGACTCCCCTTGCGTCCATATCTGGCGCATTGGTCCTTCGGGATTGTTCTGAGGATTGATAAAGTAAAGCCCTTTGGTGTCGGTAATAGCAAGGTTTCCCTTTTCAGTTACTTTTTCGGGCTGAGCGGTATACTTTATATATACGGTATAAGTTTCCCCTTTTTGGTAGGTTTTTGGGAGCTTGATACGGAGTACATCGTTCTTATAGTGATAAGGGAGGGGTTGTTGCTTGCCCTGCTGATCGAGGGCTACCTTGTGAATAAGCATTGCCTTAGCATCTAGGATAAGGCTATCGGACGGATAGAAGAAGGGGGCTGCAGTGAGCCATTCTTCTCCGCTCATGGTTTGATTAGCAAAATTGAAATCTACCCTGAGTTTGGTGTGCTTTAGAGCGGTTTTCTTCTCAGGGGTAGCACGGTATAGGCTTCTGCCAGAAGTATCGGTTTGTGCAAAGAGATAGCCCGTAGTGAGTATACTCAGGACTAATAGGAGTATCTTCTTCATAAAAGAATATTAAACGCACAAAGATACGATTTTTTAATGATTAATGGTTAATGATTCATGATTAATTACTCAGTTGGTTGTAAAGTTGGAGGGTTAAGTAAGCTGGTGCGAACTGCAAGTTCGTGCCAGCTTAGGGGAAACTTTTTCACCTTTTATCTATTTTATCCTACCAAATTTTCACCCTTTCTGCTGGTTTTTTATAGAGGCGGTCGCCTTCTTTTACGTTGAAGGCATTGTACCATTCGTCAATATTCACCAGAGGGGCGTAGGCACGGATAGCCTGTGGGGTGTGAGGATCTGTTTTTACTTGATTAATAAGATATTTTTCCCTTGCCACAGCGCGCCATACAGTAGCCCAAGAGATAAAGAAGCGTTGTTCTTGGGTAAAGCCGCTTATTTTACCTACTTTCCCATGATCCTTGAGGTAGAGCTGGAGAGCATCGAAGGCGATGTTCACCCCACCAAGGTCGGCGATATTCTCTCCACTGGTGAAGGTGCCGTTCACAAAATGTCCTTTTACAGGTTCATATTTGTCAAACTGAGCAGCGAGGGCTTGGGTACCTTTTTTGAAATTAGCCTTATCCTCGGGGCTCCACCAGTTTTCGAGGTTTCCGTAGGCATCGAACTCAGCCCCACTATCATCAAAGCCATGAGTCATTTCATGACCGATAACGGCACCAATCCCTCCGAAGTTCACGGCGGGGTCTGCTTCAAAGCTAAAGAAAGGTTTCTGTAGAATCGCTGCTGGGAAAACAATTTCATTCCCTTGTGGGTTATAGTAGGCATTAACATTCTGTGGGTTCATTCTCCATCGGGATTTATCCACGGGTTTGCCTACATCGGCTAAGCTTTTTTGGTATTTCCAGGAGCGCATGTGAGCTATATTCTCAAAATAGGAGGCACGGGAGGCGGGTTCTATCACGAGCTTGGAGTAATCCGTCCAAGTATCGGGATAGCCTACTTTTACTCCCATTTTTTCCAATTTCACTAAGGCTTTATCCTTGGTCTGTTGTGACATCCAAGAGGTTTGTTTGATGTGTGTGGCAAAGCTTTTTTTAAGGTAACCGATAAGCAAAACCATTTCTTCCTTGGCTTTTGGAGGGAAATATTTCTCTACATACAGCTTACCGAAAGCCTCTCCTAATAACCCGTTGATAACTCCTAACGCACGTTTGTTCATGGGACGTTGTTCTTTGATTCCCTTAAGGGTGGTGCTATAGAAGCGGAAGGAGAGGTTATCCAACTCCTCATTAAGGGTATGGGTATTACTGGCAATGAGCTGTATTTTGAGGTAATCCTTAAGCAGCGGCAGATGAGCCATATTAACGAAATTGTCATATTCTTTGTAAAGGCGGATATCCCCTACAATCACTCTATCGGTGGAGACTCCCACGTTCCTTAGATAGAGGGGTAGGTTGAGGTTCTTCACCAGGGTAGAGAGTTCCTGTAAGGAAAGGGGATTATAGGTAATGTTGGGGTTTCTTCGCTCCTCATTGGTGAACATGAGCTGAGCGATACGGTTTTCAAAGTCAATGATTTGTTTTGCTTTTTCCTTGGGGTGTTCCTCCTTGATCAGTGAGAAGAGAGCGGTGAGGTACTCCTGATACTTAGATAGGGCTTTGGCATTGCTTTCGCTTTGTTTTTGGTAGTAATCGCGAGCCATTCCTAAGGAGAAGCCACCGAGGTAAATGGCATTCTGCTGGGAGTTTTTCTTATCGGCACCGACTCCCCAAGGGCAGATAGGGTTTCCTCCCCGCCAAGTATCCTCTTCAAGATATCGTTGTAGGTCAGCGAGTGATTGTATTTGGCTAATTTGGTCAAACTGCTTTTGCAATGGAGTGAGTCCGTCCGCATTACGGCGATTCCAGTCACGATAGGACTCATATAAGTCTTTAATCTTTTGTCCTTCAGAGCCTATAGGATAATTTTTCTTAAGGAGGTTTTCCAATAGGACAAGGCAGTTTTCATCTGTAATTTCACGGAGCATAGCGAAAGAGCCCCAGGAGGTTTTATCCGGAGGGATTTGAGCTGTTTTCATCCAAGAGCCATTGACAAAATTGTAAAAATCGTCCTGCGGGCGCACCGAGGTATCCATAGCGGAGAGATCAAGTCCGTGCTCTTGAGAGCTGTTTTTCTTTTGATTTTGAGAGCCACAAGATGCAAAGAGGGCTACAGAGGCAAGTAAAAAGAATTTTTTCATTAAAATATAATTAGTGCACAAAAATACGAATAATAAATGATTTATAGTGAATAATTATGGATTATTTTTTTTCTTTTTCTATGAATTTTAGATTTTTTTGTATCTTTAGAAAGTGTGCTTTTCTCACCGAGAAAGGATTGTTTTTCCTTGAGTGAAGGCAAAGGCTATCTATCCCTATAGGCGCCCACAATACCTATTTTTTATTCTTATAGAAAGTATAAGAAAACCAGAACAGAAATATAAAATGAACCTATAAAATTTCAAAACGACCAGAAAAATGAAGTTTCCTAATAATAACTTACTTAATCACTTACTTAAATAATTTAACTGTATATTAACTATAAGATCCTGAGAAAATTCTTAATTTTGCCTATTGAAACTTAAATTAAATTATATGAAAAAAGTAATTCTAAGCCTTATGGCAATTGCTGCTTTTGTAGGATGCAGCAAGAGTAATAATGATGAAGGTCCCACAATACCCGAGGGAACCTACCCTAAGGAAATCACTTATAAGGATGGGAAAGAGAAAAAACTTTCCAAAGAAACCTTTAATATTCAAGATGGAAAGATACTCTCTATAGTTAAAGAATTTTATGGAAGAGATGGGGAAACGGTTGAAAAGAAAACTGTAAAAACCTTCTCCTATAATGGAGACCTTCCTACAAAGAGTGTTTATGAAGGAGACGGACAAGCTTATACAGAGGAATACGAGTATGAAAGTGGTAAACTGACTAAAAAAACTGTAACTTATGCAGGAGGAGGCAAGCCTACAGTAACTACTTATTCCTATGAAGGAGACCGCCTTATCAGGGAGGTTTTAGCAACTCCTATGAAATACTCAAAGGAGGGTCGAGAAGAGGAAGTAACCCAATATAATGAAAAGGATTTTGTCCATAGTGGAGAACGTGTTACTGTTAATGAAAAGAACTATACTAAGTTCAAGGATGGTAAAGAAAAGTATGTAAATACATTAACGAGTGTATTTACTATCCAAGGAGGAAACCTTATGCATAGAAAAACAGAAAGTACTTCTCTTAAAGAAGAGGGAACATATACTTATGATGATAAGAAGAACCCTACCTTTTCAAATTTGAAAAAAATACTAACTCCCTCCTATTTTATGACTTCAGAAGGTTCTCGCAATAATATCCTTACAAAGGAGATTACTTCTAAAGCTGAGAATAAAGAGGAATCTAAGCAGAAGTATATTTATGAGTATACCTACAATGATAAGGGGTATCCTACAACCCGAAAGGAATACGAAGACAATGGAAGTTCAAAAGAACACATAATGACTGAAGAGTATACTTATTAAAAGAGATTGTACAATTAATAGTGAAGGGGTGCGAGATTCTTACAGAATCTCGCACTTTTGTTTTCTAAGGAATAGAGAGGCAATAGGTCAGATTAGGACTTGCTGTGGAGGAAGGTAAGAACCTCCTCAATGGGAGTGGGATCCTCATCTGTCTCAAGGAAATAATCTTCACGAGGGAGGATTTTTGCTAAGTGTTGTAGGCGAGTGTCATGGAGTAAGGCGGTACCAAAGGAAAGTTTAATTCCTATTCCTAAGAGCTGGTGTGCCAGAGCTTCGCTCTTACGGAAGCCATGGAGTATCCACAGTCCTGTAGCTCCTGTCTCTTTTCGTAGCCTAATAATCTCCCCGTAACTCCTTACACAATGAATAATAAGCGGCTTATGCAGCTGTTGGGCAAGGGAGATATGCCAGCGGAATACTTTCTCCTGCAGGGAGAGGGGAGCGGAAGCACGCTTATCCAAGCCACATTCGCCTATAGCAACACAAAGGGGATGTGTGGCATGCTCAAGTACTTTTTCCCACTGCTCGGTACCATCTCCCACTATATAACAAGGATGAATGCCCACTGAGAATACACCCTGTTGGGGCGGCGTATCCTCAGGGAAGAGGTTCTGTACTTGAAGACTATTACGAGCCTTGTGGGTGTGGATATTGGGATAGGGGAATAAGGGATTAACGTTCATAAGGGAAGAGCTCTACTGCCTTTTGGTATACCCATGAGGATTCCCATCCTTTGTAGAGGAGGTAATCGGCGAGCTTACGGCGGGCTTTTTGGATATTTTTCTCAGAGATTGTACGGGCTTTTTTCTCAGCTAAGGTATCGAAGGTTTCTTCGTACTCCTCCTCTATTTCCTCCATAGCACATTGGATATTATAATGGGAGATATCTCGTATTTTTAATTCGTGGGTAATGCGTACCCGTCCCCACTTTTTAAAGTGAAATTTGCCCCTTGCATAGCTTCGAGCGAAACGTTCTTCATTGAGGTAATTCTCCTTAATGAGGTAAGCCATAATAGTATCTATAGCCTGAGGAATCATACGCATTTGGCGGAGCTTAGCCAATACTTCTTTATGGCATCGTTCCTGATAAGCACAGAAGCGTTCCATACGGGCTTTAGCCTCCTTAACGGTGTAGGTTTTTACGGTTTCTTCCATCATTAAAATCCAGTTGTCCAAGTTTTCCAAGGAAGCACTCCCAAGATAAGGAGCCATCCTAATCCATAGAAGATAAAAATACGCTTGAAAGCGCCCACATTGGTCTTCTGCTTTTTGTGTAGTACCCAGCCTATGGTAACAAGGGTTACTGCTACTATACCGAAAGGATGCTCTACAAGCATCTTTCTCAGGTAAGCATCCTGCATCACTCCCGCTCCCATGCTACTCCAATTTTGAAAGAGCGGTGTTACAAAGTAAAGGATCATTCCTAAAGTAACTTGTATATGGGTGAAAATGAGTGCAAAGAGGTGTATGCGTAGGTCTGTTTTGTTATAAGAGCGTTTCTGTAGGAGCCCAAAAAGAGCATTGACTGTGGCAAATAGGAGCATCACCAGTACGATATAGGCGGTGAGGGAATGCGCTGTTTTTATTAGTTGATAGAACATTTTATTAAAGTGAAAAATGAAAAGTAAAGTCGCGTGAGCGAGTATATGAGTATAGTTAGTACATTTAATTTGCTATTCGAAATTGAATTCTTTTCCGTCCTCACTCAGGAGGGTATTGGTAAAGAGGGTTTTAGCTTCATCTTGGAAGCCCCTCTTGTCCTTATAGCGAGAGGAATAATGTCCCAGAATAAGGGTTTGTGCTTCTGCAGCTTTGGCTATTTGAGCGGCTTGTAGGGCAGTGGAATGCTTGGTGCGTTCTGCTAAGGTACGGTTGTCCTCAAGGAAAGTACTTTCATGGTAGAGTACTTGTACTCCTTTGATAATAGGCACTATTTCAGGGTGGTACAGGGTATCACTACAGAAGGCATAACTTTTCGGAGGAGCAGGAGGAAAGCTCAGCATCTCATTAGGAATACGCTCACCGGAATCCAAGATAACGTCCTTGCCATTTTTGATATTTTGGTAGTAACATACATCAATTCCGAGGGTTTGTACGGCATCTACATTTAGCTTGCGTTCTTTGTTTTTTTCCTTAAAGAAGAAGCCATTGGCATAGATACGGTGGTCAAGGGGGATGGTAGTTACCGAGAGCTTATCATCCTCAAAAATCACCTCACTTTCCTGGCTCTCTAACTCATGAAAGTGTAGGGGGAATACCATGTGAGCTCCACTGACCTTCAGCAGTAGGAGCATCGCTTCTTTAGCCCCTTTTGGCGCGTGGATATGCAATTCTGCTTCCCTACCCTGAAGCTGAAAGGTAGAGATGAGTCCAGCCAAACCATAGAAGTGGTCACCATGCAGGTGGGAGATGAAGATATGCTTAATGCGGGCAAACTTGGTGCTGGATTGTCTGAGTGCCATTTGAGTCCCCTCCCCACAATCAATAAGAAAGAGGTGCCCGCGCATCTCCAAGAGCTGAGCGGTAGTACGAGCCTTCTCCCGAGGGGAAGCACTATGGCAGCCTAAAGTAGTTAGTTTCATTTCTCTGAAAGAGATTATAAGCTTTAAGAATTTCCGGCAAAGATACAAATAATAATGAAAAACGAAAAACGAAAAGTGAAAAACATAGTTAAGTGAAAAGTGAAAAATGGTGGACGTGAGCTAAAGTTGCTGAATACCTGCAATAGAGGGAAAAACGAAAAGTGAACAATAGTCAAGAGTGAGTTGTAAGAGATGCTTTTTATGTAGGAAAGATAACCTACTAATCATCAAGGAAATAAAGATTAGCGATTAACAATTAACAATTAATCAGTACTCAATACTCATTAAATTTTGTACTTTTGCCCTTTGTAACATTTCAAAAGAGAAGAACAGATGAATGAAATACGACATAACTGGACTTCGGAGGAAATCATGGCTATTTATAACAAACCTCTGATGGATTTGCTTTATCAAGCGGCTACTGTTCACCGGCAGTACCATGACCCTAATTCGGTACAGGTTTCTACCTTGCTTTCGGTCAAGACAGGGGGGTGTTCGGAGGATTGCTGCTACTGCTCTCAGTCCTCCCGCTACCATACCGATGTGGAGATAGAGCCTATGATGAGTATTTCTCAAGTAAAGGCGCAAGCCTTACGAGCCAAAGCCTCTGGGAGTTCACGTGTATGTATGGGAGCTGCTTGGCGCAATGTAAAGGATGGACCTGAATTCGATCAAGTATTGGAGATGGTACGTACCATCAATAAGCTTGATATGGAGGTGTGCTGTACCTTAGGAATGCTTACTGAAAATCAAGCAAAGCGCCTTTCAGAAGCAGGGCTTTATGCCTATAATCATAACTTGGATACCTCTGAGGACTATTATAAGGAAATAGTAACCACACGTAGTTATGAAGATCGTCTTAAGACTATTGATAATGTGCGCAAGACCAATATTACGATCTGTAGCGGTGGCATCATAGGCATGGGCGAGAGTCTGGAAGATAGGGCAAAGATGCTCGTTACCCTTTCCAGCCTTGATCCCCAACCAGAATCAGTGCCTATCAATGCCTTAATTCCTATTGCGGGTACCCCCCTTGAGGAGCTGCCACCGGTGGATATATGGGAGATGGTACGTATGATAGCTACGGCACGTATCGTGATGCCTCACTCCCAAGTGCGTCTTTCGGCAGGGCGTACCCACATGAGCCGAGAAGGGCAAGCCTTATGCTTCTTTGCGGGTGCTAACTCTATTTTTGCTGGAGATAAACTTCTGACTACTCCCAATCCCGATATTAAGGAGGATATGCACATGCTCGAGGCACTGGGAATGCGTATGCAAAAACCTTTTGAGACACATCCGCAACCGGTAACGGTAGAGGCAGCGGATTCTCAAATTCCTGCTCTTGGGGAAAAACCAAAATGGTCAAGACCTAATAAAGGAAAAGTGAAAAGTGAAAAGTGAAAAGTGAAAAATGATGGGCACGAGCTAAAGTTGCTGAATACCTGCAAGAGAGGGAAAAATGAAAAACATAGTTAAAAGTGAAAAATGAAAAAAATGATTTTATTAATAAGTGCATTGTTTTTTATGCAATGTTCTAAATCGGGCACCCCTTCAAATGCTCAAGAACCTTCCACAGAGGCAAGCACTATTGTGCGCTTGGTGAACCAATATCGGAGTAAGGTATGTGATTGTGGAGCTACCCCCTTCAAAGCAGTTCCTCAAGTGAAGTGGAGTAAGCGAATCTCGGAGGTTGCCCAGGCTCATAGTGAGGATATGGCACGGCGAGGGAAGCTGGATCATTATAGTGCCAATGGCGATGGTCCAGGGGCACGCCTAAGAAAGGCAGGTTACCGATGGAGCTTCTATACAGAAAACGTAGCACAAGGTAACCTTACCCCACAACAGGTGATGGAACTATGGATGAAAAGCCCTGCCCATTGTGCTAATATTATGAATGATAGAGTAAATGAGGTGGGAATAGGACATAGTGGTACTTACTGGACACTACTTTTTGGAAGTGAAAAACGAAAAATGAAAAATGAGTAATGAAAGATTTTACTTTGTTCTAATGGTGGTGCAAGTGTACGAATGTTTTTGAATTATCAATAGTTAGCATAGTTAATTGTTTTAAGCCATTGGTTTGTAATGAAAAAGCCCTCTTGCGGAGGGCTTCAGGTGTTAAATAAAATTCAGTTCATGACTACTGAATACCGTTTGCTGCACGGCGGATGTGCTCAGCTATATCATATAAAGCAACTTGGAGTTGAATTTTTTTGGCTCTGTAAAGCCTCCTTCTCCTTCATTATCCTCTCTTCCCTGCAATTTGTTATATATCCATGAAGAGGATTTACTAAAATAATCTTGAGACAATTTTCCCCAAGATACCTCACATAACAATGTCATCTAATAGTTGTATCATTGTTCTTTTCTTTTTCTATGACTGTATCCATATATTTTTTAGGATACCGTCCGGAAACTTTTCGGATAGCATCCTACGGTGTTATTTTTTAGAATTTGCATTTTTCTTTAAGATATTATCCCCTTTGAGGATATAATATGTTCTTTTTATTGGATTTTTGTTTTCTACAAGATCTTCCCATTTGTCCAAAGAGGTATCATTTTTCTGTTCCCATTTTTTCCCATTGAGGAGTACTTCTTGAACCTCAGGGGCAGCACAACATCTTTTATTAGAGAGAAACTCTCCTTTGATGGTGATATTGATCACTTGGTCAGGAGTTTCTAACCGATATAATTCTTCTCGCTTACCCAGTTTTCTTTTTATGTCATTAATTACTGAGAAGGAATAACCTATATAATTGGTATTTCTAATAGGCTTATAAAAAGACTTTCCATATCCTTTGCCTATTTTAGTATCTAAAATCTCACCTGTTTTAGCAATTTTATGCAAGGTTGCATTTGCTAAAAAATCCTCATACTTTTTATCTGCATAAAAAGTAAAATCTTCAAAAGGCTCTCCACAGCATGGGGAAGTTTCGTCATTGTTATTTTTATTATCCTTATGACAGGCAACCAAGCTTACCATAACAAGGAATAGGTATATCAACTTTTTCATAATGAGCAAGATTAATGTATGTTAACAATCATTTTAATACTTCTTTCTTTAGTAGAGGTGTTTTCCTGCTACAAAATTATAATAAAAAAGTGTGAAAAGCAATGGGGATTTTAAAAAAAAGTATAAAATATTATAAATAAAAAAATACTCCCAAAATATATGCTTTTAGGAGTATGAATTTTAGTTTTTGAAAGTTTTAAATTAGCCGATAGTATTATTTACTTCATTGACTAAGTGAGAGATAGCATTATTGGAAGGAGTGGGTTTGTTCACGAATTCAGAGATAATGGCTTCTTGTAACTTAATAGCATCGGTAATGGCAGGGTCGGAAGCGATTTTGTGGATGATTTGTAAGGTAGCATTCTTACTAAGGAGGATGACATTCCACAGGTTCTCACTTACAAAAATCTGCTGGGTGATGTTATGTTCGTACTCTGCATTGATGTGTTCAATCAGGAGCAGTTCATAGGCTTGCTTATCAGAGGAGGCAGGAGCCACACGTAGGGCGAGCTTCTGAGGGCTTGTACGGTCAAGGAGTAATACTAAGCGTTCGTATGCCTGTAGTCGCAAGGGGAGTGCTTCCTTTTGAAGGTCTTTGATAAGGTGCCAACGGCGTTTTTTGTCTTCATTCTTGAAATATAATAGAAAGAAGAAGTAAGCCATCACAGCAACGATCACTGCAGGTAGGCAATAAGAGAGTATTTGTATAAACATAAGAATCAATAATTAAATTCAATAATGAGAGATAAACAGTGAAATTTTTTAGTTTTCAAGGGATATAAGCCCTATTCCCTTAAACATACGCTTATGTGTTAAGTTTAAGAGCTAAGACAGCACAAAAGTAGTAAAAATAATTGAATAACAAAGCAGTGCCTAAAAAGTATTTTAGGGATTCTATTTTTTAAAAAGGAGCCTTGTTCTTCTAGGAGCTATTTTTTGTTTTACTGTGTATATCCAAAGCGCTTAAGCTGTTTGAGGTCAGAGCGCCAATTCTTATTAACCTTCACGTAGAGTTCCAAGTGTATTTGCTTACCGAAGAATTTTTCCAGATCATATCGGGCTTGGATACCTACCTTTTTGAGAGCTTCTCCCTTGTGTCCGATGAGGATTCCCTTTTGGCTATCCCGCTCTACCATGATGATACTTCGGATACGGATGATATGTTCCGTTTCGGAGAAGGTTTGCGTTTCCACCTCTACTGAATAAGGGACTTCCTTCTTATAGTTGAGAAGGATTTTTTCACGGATGGTTTCATTGACAAAAAATCGTTCAGGCTTATCGGTAAGCTGGTCTTTAGGATAGAAAGCCGGGGAGGGTGGGAGTAGTTCCAGTAGGCGATGGAAGAGAGGTTCCACATTGAAGTTCTCCAAGGCAGAGATAGGATATACTTCCGCTTTTGGGACTTTTTTTTGCCAGTAGGAGAGGGCTTGCTTTACAGAAGGTTCATCAGAGCGGTCTATCTTGTTCACCAGTAGCAGGATAGGGACTTTAGCCTCATTTATTTTCTTGAAGAATTCCTCATCCTTGAGGTCTTTTTCGCCTATTTCCACCATATAGATAAGGATATCTGCATCCTCGAAGGCATCCCTTACAAAATCCATCATGGAGGACTGCAGTTGATAAGCTGGCTTGATGATGCCAGGAGTATCGGAGAAAATCATTTGGAAATCCTCTCCGCTGACAATTCCAAAGATACGATGGCGGGTGGTTTGTGCCTTAGCGGTAATAATAGAGAGCCTTTCCCCTACAAGGGCATTTAGGAGGGTGGATTTCCCTACATTAGGGTTTCCAATGATATTAATAAATCCAGCTTTGTGCATAACTTAAAAAGCAAAGGTTAATGATTTATTTCATTTGATGAAGACCAGTTCGTTATCCTTAGAGTATTTTGGGTCAAAGCAATACCCATCAGTATGGAATCCTTTGAGTTCCTCTACAGAGGTAATCTTATTCTGGGCAATGTAGCGTACCATTTGTCCGCGTGCTTTTTTGGAATAGGAAACAATGGTTTTGAGCGTACCATCCTTCCAGTTCTTAAAGACAGGGGTTATGATGGTTGCTTTGAGCTTTTGGGTGTCAATAGCTCTGAAATACTCTGTGCTGGCAAGGTTTACAAAGAGTTCTCCCTCATGGAGTTCCTCCTTGAGGGCGAGGGTAATCTTCTTTTTCCAGAAATCATATAAGTTACGTGATTTTCCAACGAGGAGTTTTACATTCATTTCCAAGCGATAAGGAGCAATGAGGTCTAAGGGCTTGAGCAGTCCGTAGAGCCCAGAGAGAATTCGTAGGGAGGACTGTAGCTGTTCGATCTCTTCTTTTTTAAGGCTGTAGGCGTCAAGATTTTCATATACGGTACCTGCATAAGCGAAGATTGCCTGACGGGCATTTTCTGCCGTGTGAGGGAGAGAGAAATCCTCATTGCGTTCCCAGTTGAGCTGTGCCAGGCTCATGGAGATATTCATTTTCTCGGATAGTTCCTTAGGGGAGAGCTCTTTTAAAACCTTGTGTATCTGAGCAACCTCCTTTTGGAAGATGGGTTGAGAGTTTTCTTTTACAGGAAGAGAAGAAATGAAGTTCAAAGTTTTTGCAGGAGAAATGATCATCTTCATAAGCGTTTATTTAAGGAGTTCTATAAGGTCACTGATGATGCTTTGTCCTTTATCCTGGTTGTACCATTTTTGGAGGTTTTCCTTGAATTCAGGAGAGAGCTTTCCATGTTCTTTTTTGTAGGTTTCCACCATTTGAGTAGCCACTTTTGGGCGAGGTCCCCACACATGGAGTACCTCAAGGGTATTGCTGTCCAAGATGATAAGGATAGGAATCGCCATGGCTCCATTGGTAAGGAATTGGTTCATAAGGTCATGGTTATCATCACGGAGGACAATTCTTAAGTGGATAAGAGGGTTGCTTTGTGCGATTTTAGCCAGTACAGGGAGAATCTGAGCGGCATCGGCACACCAGCATTCGGAGATGACCAGCCATGTTTGTTCCTTTGTGATATGGGCAAAGAAAGCCTGTTGTTCTTCGGTGAGTTCTAAGGTGTTATCTATACGTTTGATGCGTTGGCGATTGAGCTTGGTGAGAGAGACCATGAACTCGGATTGGTCGGTTCCGGTGGTTTTTCCTTGTAAAAGGAGGCTATCCATAAGGTTTTTGTAAGCCTCGTAAGAAAAGGCATTGTTAAGACTTTCTTTTATCATAAGAATGAATCATTAATTATACAGGGACAAAGGTACGAATTTTTAGTGAAAAGTGAAAAGTGGAAAGTGAAAAATGGAGTCGCATGAGCGAGTATGTGAGTGAAGAGTGAAAGATAATATATAGCCAGCGAATGTCATTTATTATTAAAAAAAGACCTTCTTCTCTATTATTATTTAGACTTTTTACAAATTAAGTCTAATAAATAAAATTTTTTTTTAATTTCATTAAGATGTTATATTTTTGCACCGTGATAACATACCTAAAAGTATTTTATTAGGGATGCACTATAGAAGGAAGATAATTTTTCATTTTTAAATAGCTTTTTTATATGAAAAAGAGTAAGAACCATAAGGGGAATGCACTGCGGGCGATATGGCTTTTGGCAGTGTTTTTTCCTATATACTTATTTGGACAAGAGGCTTCAGGCGACCCGGTGAAAGGGAAGGACTTGTTCAAAGCCAACTGCGCCGCTTGCCATAAGTTAGAAGGGAAACTGGTGGGACCTCCTCTTGGGGGGATCACTGAAAAGAGGTCTGCTGAATGGTTGCACAAATGGATTAAGAATAGTAAAACCTTAATTGATGCAGGTGATAAGGACGCTGTAGCCGTTTTTGAGGAATATAATAAGGTACCTATGCTCGCTTATGAGACGATCCTTTCCGATCAAGATATAGACAATGTACTTGCTTATGTAACAGACCCCAGCAAGGCAGAGGCTGCAGCTACTCCAGCGGCTCCAGCTACAGACCAAGCTACCGCAGGCACGGCTACTTCCGGTGGTGATACGCCGGCTCCTGTTGCTAAGGAAAAAGGTAAAGGCTCCCTTATGTTGGTACTGCTTCTTGGCTGTGTGGTATTGCTCTTGGTATTCGTGTTTGTGATTATAAAGTCCAACCGAGAAATTCGTAAATTAGCTAAGGAGAATAACAGTGAAGCGTATCTCAAGCAGAGTAAGTACTATCCTTTGTGGAATATATTTGTCAAGAACAAAATTATAGTAGGGACGCTTATTGTTGTGCTTTTCTTCTCCTCTACCTATTTTGCTTTTGGCTACCTCATGCAAGTGGGGATAGACCAAGGATACCAGCCTATTCAAGAGATTCATTACTCCCACAAAATCCATGCGGGAGATAACCAGATAGATTGTAAGTTCTGTCACTCAGCAGCACGTACTTCCAAGACTGCAGGGATTCCTTCGCTTAACGTGTGTATGAACTGCCATAAAACGATTGATGAATATACCGGACCTGTAACGGCTGAATATACTAAAGAGTTCTATGATGGGGAAATTAAAAAGCTATATGATGCTGTAGGCTGGGATGCTGAAAATGCTCGCTATACAGGGGTACAGAAGCCTGTGAAATGGACACGTATTCATAACCTTCCTGACCATGTGTACTTTAATCACTCTCAACATGTTACCGCAGCTAATATTGCTTGCCAACAGTGTCATGGAGATGTACAAACGATGGAAGTGGTTGAGCAACATGCTCCCCTTACTATGGGCTGGTGTATTAACTGTCACCGTACTACCAATGTAGATGATGCCAATCCTTATTATGAAAAGATACATGAGCAATTGGCTAAGAAATATGGTAAAGAAAAACTCACCATCGCTGAACTCGGTGGTTTAGAATGTGGTAAGTGCCACTACTAATAATGTTTAATGATTAACGCCGATAATAATTAATTATGGGATCATTAATCATTAATCATTGATCATTAACCATTAATCATTGAAATTTATGTCATCAGAAAAAAAATATTGGAGAAGTGTAGAGGAATTGGATACAGAGAATCCTGTGATAGAGCAAATTCATCAGAATGAGTTTGTGGATAAGCTCCCTACGCTCTATTCAGGCGAGCACGAATTTTTATCCAACAAGGAGGTGATGGAGGATTCCTCCACCACGCGTAGGGACTTTCTCAAGTATGTAGGATTCACCACAGCAGCAGCAGCATTGGCTGCCTGTGAAGGACCTGTACATAAGGCAATTCCTTATGTGGTAATGCCCGAGGAGATACGTCCAGGAATTCCAGACTACTATGCTACTACTATGGCGGATGGGTTTGACTTTGCTTCTGTACTGGTGAAGACCCGTGAGGGGCGCCCTATCCGAGTGGAGAATAACCGAGAAGCAACCTATCGTGGTTGTGGGAATGCGCGTGTACAGGCTTCCGTACTTTCCTTGTATGATAGTCTGCGAGCCAGAAACCCACAGCGAGGATCAGAGAATATCACTTGGGATACCCTTGATAGTGCTGTGATGAAAGCCCTAAATGAGGCACAAGCACAGGGAAAGCAAATCGTCCTTTTAACCGGTACTCTTGCTAGTCCCTCTACAGAAGGGATCATTAAAGAATTTACTGAAAAATATCCCAATACCAAGCACGTACAATATGATGCTGTTTCAGAGGAAGCAGCGGTACTTGCTTTTGAAAAGAAATATAGCGTTCGTGCCTTAGCGGACTATGATTTTTCCAAGGCGGAAGTGATTATTTCCTTTGGAGCAGATTTCATTGCCGATTGGCAAGGAGGGTATGAAGAGGATTATGCTAAGGGACGTATTCCTACTAAGGAAGGCAAGATGTCCAAACATTACCAGTTTGAGAGTAATATGTCGCTCTCTGGTGCTAATGCGGATGTACGTATAGCCCTAAAGCCTTCTGAGCTAAAGATCGCTTTAGCTAAGTTCTATGGGTATCTTACAGGGAAGACGGTAGGGGGGAACTTACCTGAACGTGCTGATGCAGCCGTGAAAAAAGCTGCTGAGCAAGCCCAAAAAGCCGCTGGTAAGGCGGTCGTGGTAACTGGAATTCAGGACGTGAATGCGCAAAGCCTCGTGCTTGAAATCAACGAGGAGGTACTCCATAGTGTTGCTTTGTGTTATGAAACTCCTGTGTATATCCGTCAAGGAAATGCTGCTGATCTCAAGCAGCTCCTAACCGATATGAATGCGGGCAAAGTAGGGGTGCTTATTACTGCTAATGTGAATCCGCTATATACCCTATCCGCATCTGATGCAAAGGCTTTTGAAACCGGTCTTAGCAAAGTGGCAACTTCAGTCGCTTTTTCACTTCGTGGAGATGAGACTGCCTTAAAGACCACTTACCTTGCTGCAGCGCCTCATTACTTGGAATCTTGGGGAGATATCTGCATGAAGGAGGGGTATTATTCCCTTATGCAACCCACTATTCGTCCACTCTTTGACACTCGTCAATTACAAGAGGCTTTGCTTAAATGGAGTGGTAAGGATGCTAATTATTATGAATACTTAAAGAATTACTGGAAGACAAACCTACTTAAGGATGGTTATGCTTGGGAGAAAGCCCAACATGATGGTTTTTATTCTTATGAGGAAGTGAAGAGGTCAGAGAAATCACTTATTTTGGATACAGCGCCTATGCTGGCAGCCCTTACCGCAGCTTCTCAAGAAGGATTTGAACTCACGCTATATACCAATACGGGGCTTGGTGATGGACAACAAGCTAATAATCCTTGGTTGCAGGAATTGCCAGACCCTATTACCCGTGTAACCTGGGATAACTACCTTACCATGTCCGCCAGTGATGCTAAAGAACTTGGCATCAAGAATTGGCATGTAGCTAATGGTGCTTTGGATGGAGACTATGCTGAGATTCAAGTAGGAGAGGTAAGGCTTAAGGTACCTGTTCTGATCCAACCAGGACAGGCAAAAGGTTCTGTAGGGCTTGCCTTTGGTTACGGAAGAAAGGCAGGCATGAAGAAAGAGATGCAAATAGGAGTGAATGCTTACACCCTTTACAACAACTACAACAACGTACAGCCCGTTACTTCTATTAAGAAAGCAGAAGGCACTCATGAATATGCTTGCGTACAGCTTCACAATACCCTTATGGGTCGTGGTGACATCATTAAGGAGGCAACCTTAGAGGAATTTATCACGAAGGATGCTAAAGAATGGAACAAGAAACCAGAAGTCTCCTTAGATCATAAGGAAGTGAAAGCTACCTCAGTAACTTTGTGGAAAGAATATGACCACAGTACGGGGCATTTCTTTAACTTGGCGATAGACCTGAATGCATGTACAGGGTGTGGTGCTTGTGTAATAGCCTGTCATGCTGAGAATAATGTGCCTGTAGTAGGGAAGAGTGAGGTAAGGCGTTCCCGAGATATGCATTGGTTACGTATTGACCGTTATTATTCTTCAGAAGAGACCTTCGATGGAGACCTTCAGAAGGTAGAAGGGATAAAAGGATTAGGCGCTGCTCTTACCACTTTTTCAGAGATGGAGACCCCTTCGGACAATCCGCAAGTGGTGTTCCAGCCTGTGATGTGCCAGCAGTGTAATAATGCTCCTTGTGAGACCGTATGTCCTGTAGGGGCAACCTCTCATGGGGTACAGGGACAGAATCACATGGCTTACAACCGTTGTGTAGGTACACGCTACTGTGCGAACAACTGTCCTTATAAGGTACGTAGGTTCAATTGGTTCCTATATAGTAATAATAATGAATTTGATTATTACATGAATGACGACTATGGTAAGATGGTACTCAACCCTGATGTAGTGGTACGTTCTCGTGGTGTCATGGAGAAATGTTCTTTCTGTATTCAGGAGACTCAAGCGGTTATTCTTCGTGCTAAGCGTGAGAATCGTGAGGTAAAAGTAGGTGAGTTCAATGATGCTTGTGCTTGTTCCTCCGCCTGTGGTACAGGAGCGATGACTTTTGGAGATATGAACAATCCAGAAGATCCTATTGTAGCCTTAAGTGAGGATAAGCGTATGTACCACCTATTAGAGCACATAGGTACCCATCCTAATGTATTCTATCAAGTAAAAGTAAGAAACAGCGATTAATGATTAATTTATAACGATTAATGATTAATAATTAATAATTAACAATTGATAATTAAAAAATATGGCATCGCATTACGAAGCACCTATACGAAATCCGCTAATAGTAGGAGATAAGACCTACCATGATGTTACTGTGGATGTTGCGCGCCCTGTGGAGGGGAAAGCCAATCGTCTGTGGTGGATAGTATTCTCTGTAGCCTTAAGTGCCTTTTTGTGGGGTTTGGGCTGTATTGTCTATACGGTATCCACTGGGATAGGCGTTTGGGGACTTAATAAGACCGTAGGTTGGGCATGGGATATCACCAACTTTGTATGGTGGGTAGGGATCGGTCACGCCGGTACACTTATTTCCGCCGTATTGTTACTTTTCCGTCAGAAATGGAGGATGGCTATTAACCGTTCAGCGGAGGCGATGACGATCTTCTCAGTAGTTCAGGCGGGTATTTTTCCGATTATCCACATGGGTCGTCCGTGGCTTGCCTACTGGACAATGCCCATCCCGAATCAGTTTGGTTCCTTGTGGGTAAACTTTAATTCGCCTTTGTTATGGGACGTATTTGCTATTTCCACTTATCTTTCTGTATCCTTGGTATTCTGGTGGACAGGTTTGCTTCCTGATTTTGCTATGTTGCGAGATAGGGCGGTGAAACCTTTTCAGAAGAAGATATATAGCTTGGTGAGTTTTGGTTGGAGTGGAAGGGCGAAGGACTGGCAGCGTTTTGAGGAAGTTTCCTTAGTATTAGCTGGCTTGGCAACCCCCTTGGTGCTTTCAGTGCACACCATTGTATCCTTTGACTTTGCCACCTCAGTAATTCCAGGTTGGCATACCACGATCTTTCCGCCATACTTTGTCGCAGGGGCGATATTCTCAGGGTTCTCTATGGTGAATACATTGCTTATTATCATGCGTAAGGTAAGCCATTTGGAGGATTATATCACCCTTCAGCACATTGAACTGATGAACTTGGTGGTAATGATTACCGGTTCTATTGTAGGATGTGCTTATATTACAGAGCTTTTTGTATCTTGGTATTCTGGGGTAGAATATGAGCAATATACATTCCTTAACCGAGCTACAGGTCCTTACTGGTGGGCATATTGGATGATGATGTCCTGCAATGTGT
This sequence comes from Capnocytophaga sp. G2, assembly GCF_035282625.1. Classification (NCBI taxonomy): domain Bacteria; kingdom Pseudomonadati; phylum Bacteroidota; class Flavobacteriia; order Flavobacteriales; family Flavobacteriaceae; genus Capnocytophaga; species Capnocytophaga sp. G2. The sequence continues at coordinate 75,242 of NZ_JAYKBU010000005.1, forward strand.
TCTCACCACAGTTCATGTGGATAAAGAAGTTACGTCGTAGTATTCTTTTCTCCTTCTGTATATCCATCGTAGTGAATATAGGGATGTGGTTTGAGCGTTTTGTGATTATAGTAACCTCTGTGCATAGGGATTACCTACCTTCCTCATGGACAATGTTTTCTCCTACCTTTGTTGATATAGGGGTGTATGCAGGTACCATAGGTTTCTTCTTTGTGCTTTTCCTTTTGTATGCGCGTACTTTCCCAGTGATAGCGCAAGCCGAAGTAAAATCCATCCTGAAATCCTCTGGAGAGAAGTATAAAAAATTAAGAGAAGCAAACCCAAATAATTCCCATTAGTTATGAATAAGAAAGTAGTACAAGCAATCTATAATGACGATGACGTTCTTTTGGACGCTGTAAAGAAAGTACGAGGAGTGAACCTCAAGATAGAGGAGGTATATACACCGTTTCCGGTACATGGATTGGACGAAGCGATGGGACTTAAGCATACTCGCCTTGCTATAGCCTCCTTCATATATGGCTGTATAGGGCTTGTAGTGGCTGTATTGATGATGAAATACATCATGATAGATGACTGGCCACGTAATATAGGAGGAAAGCCTAATTTCACCTATATAGATAACCTGCCTGCCTTTATTCCTGTAATGTTTGAGATGACCATTTTCTTTGCAGCGCACCTTATGGTTATCAGCTTTTATATGCGCAGTAAGTTATACCCTTATAAGAAGGCAGAGAATCCTGACCCACGTACTACCGACGACCATTTTCTAATGGAAGTGGAGAGTACAGGCAACGAGCAAGAGCTTGTAAAGTTCTTGGAAGAGACAGGTGCCATAGAGGTAAAAATAGCAGACAAAAAAGCCATTGAGATATGAAAAAGATATATATACTTGCCCTATTGGTAGGGGGTCTTTCGCTTACTTCTTGTTTTCACAAGGATAAGCCGAACTACCAATATATGGCAGATACCGATATGTACTTTCCTGTGGGTTATGAGACCTATCAGGAGATTCCCCAGGGCAATACAGCCTTCAAGGGGAATATGGAGGCACAGCTCCCTCCAGAGAATACCATCAAGCGAGGGTGGATGCCCTTTGCATACCCTAATACCAATGAAGGCTATGAGGATGCTAAGGCAAACCTAAAGAATCCGCTCCTTGCCGATAGTTTAGCGATAAAGGATCACCTTAAGGAAGGGGCTGCCCTATATAACATCTATTGCATGGTATGTCATGGCTCAGAAGGAGATGGACAAGGAATCTTAGTGAAACGTGAAAAATACTTAGGAGTTCCTAACTATAAGGATAGAGAAATCACACAGGGGAGTATCTACTATGTGATTTATCACGGGCGTAATGCTATGGGGTCTTATGCCTCTCAGATTACTGAGAAGGAGCGTTGGCAAGTAGCCTTATATGTAGAAGAACTTCGTAATAAACTCTTAAATAAATAACCCACTTAATAGAAGAAGAAATTATGTATTCGTTTTCAGGAAAAATCAAATTAGTAGCCATCCTCAGTATGGTAGTGGGGCTTTTAGGTATTGGCTATAGCTTTATAGCTGTGCCGAGCACAGTGGAGGCATTGGGAGTACCAGCAGGAGGAGATGCTGCCCACGCTGAACATGTATTACAACTATTGAAGAATAAGCCATGGGCGGCGCTTTATGTAGCAGCCTTATTCTTTATGCTTATAAGCTTAGGGGTGTTGGCTTTCTATGCCATTAACCGAGCTGCACAGGCGGGATGGGCACCCATCCTCTTTAGGGTGATGGAAGGAATCACAGGCTATTTGCCTGTGGGGGCACTTATTTTCTTTGTTCTATTGGTGCTTTCAGGGCTTCATTTGAATCATCTTTTTATCTGGATGGATCCGCAAGTGGTAGCGCATGATACGGTGATACAGGGCAAAACAGCTTATCTGAATGTACCCTTTTTTCTTATAAGAACTGCCATATATCTACTAGGATGGATAGGCTACCGACAAATTACTCGTAGGCTTTCTAAAGCACAAGACCAGGCAAGCGATAATCGTCCTTTTGTGAAGGCATTTAAGTGGTCAGCAGGTTTCTTGGTGTTCTTCTTAGTTACTGAATCCATGATGTCATGGGACTGGATTATGGGGTTAGACCCTCATTGGTTCAGTACCTTATTTGGGTGGTATGTGTTCAGTAGCTTTATCACCGCTTCTATAGCAGCGCTTATCTTGGTTACGATCACCCTTAAAGGACAAGGTTACTTAGAACATGTGAATGATAGTCACTTACATGATTTAGCTAAGTATCTTTTTGGGTTCTCTATCTTCTGGGCATATCTTTGGTTCTCCCAGTATATGTTGTATTGGTATTCCAATATTCCTGAGGAGGTTACCTATTTCATCACACGGTTGAATGATTTTGAGCCCGTGGTATTGGGTATGCTTGCTATTAACTTTCTTTTGCCATTGCTTATTTTGGTAGATTCAGATATCAAGCGCAAGCCATGGGTGATAGGTATTATGTCGGTGGTAATCCTTGCCGGACATTATTTGGATTTCTATAATATGATTATGCCTGCTACTGTGGGCGACCAATGGAGTATAGGCATAGGAGAGATAGGGAGCGTAGTGTTCTTCTTTGGACTGTTCACTTATGTTACCTTCCTTACCCTCACCAAGGTGCCATTGATAGAGAAAAGACACCCACTGATGGGCGAAAGCGAACATTTTCATTATTAATAAATATTTTCTAAGAATAAGGAATGAAAAATAGATTATTTTTCACTTCTTTTTTATTTTAACATTTCTTCTGTTTGTGCATAAAAACATACATTTCATGTCCTGAGAAGGATATTTTTATGGTAGGGAAGAATAAAAAGCATATCTTTGCATCGTGAAAGAGAATAATCTTGCAATAAGCAATAAATACTGTAATCTTATAACTTAATAATCATATTATGAAGAAATTTTTTCTATGTGCAAGTATAGCTCTTATAGGAGTGGCTTGCAGCAAAAGCAATGATGATGATCCTCAAAGTTCTGTGGTAACTCCTAAAGAAAAAACCACAGGTCAGGACAGGTTCAACCAAGTGAAGACACTTTATACCACCAATGACAAAGGACTTGTTACTAAAGTAGAGAAAAAGACCATTCGCGCAGGTCAAGAGGTGCCTTCAGAGAAAATTACTCAGGAGATTTCCTATTCAGAGGGTGAGACACGCCCTAACAAGATTGTTTACCAAGATAGTCGTGGAAAGGCTACTATGGAGTATTCCTATAATGGAGAAGGACAGATTACTCACATGAAGAAAACGGTTGAGATTGTCAATGGGAGCACCACTACCAAGACGGTAGATTTTGAATATAAGAAAGGCAGACTCTCCGCAGAGGTTTATAAGGAGGATTTGCGTGAGGTAAAATATACCTACCCTGATGCCAATACCGTAGTGGCTACCGAAGGAAATCCCGATGATACGAGTGTTAATACTCTTTTCACACGTACTACTTATACCCTTAAAGGAGGTATAGTAGAGAAAACTTTAGAGGAAAAAGGAAACGGGGGGAAGGTAAATCACAGTGTAGAGAGAACCTATGAGTATGACCCTGCAGTGAAAGAACCTGAGCGCAGTACGGTGTTCGACTATTTGAATAATACGCTTGATCCAAATATAGGGGTTCCCACAAGGGTAGGTGCCAAATCCCAACAAGCTCTTAAGAGCGTAACTAATCAGATGAAAGATATGACTCATGTCATAGCACCTAGTAAAACAACCTATGAATATGAAGTGGATGACAAAGGGTATCCTACCAAAGTAACCGAGACTACAACACAGGATGGAAGAGAAATCTCAAAATCCACTTACAATTATAGTTATTAAGAGTTAGCCGTTGAAGGCTAAAGGGTGATAAAAGAATTTTAGTGATCCAAAGGGCGAGCAATGAATTTTTCATTGCTCGCTTTTTCTTTTCTTATAATTGAAAAATAATTTATATCTTTGCAAAGGAAAAACAGCAATAGGTAGTCTGTTAGAGAATTTGATTAGGAGGGCGACCTGTTTTTCCTGAAATTTTACGTATATTTGAAAGAATAAAGAGATATTTTCCAATAAAAATAAATAACCTTGTTAGTAGACCGATTTATACCTAAGCCTTATACCCAAAAGGTAGATGTTGCCCAAGTGCGACATAGGGCACCGAGTAATATAGCCTTAGTTAAGTACTGGGGCAAGAAGGAGGGGCAGCTCCCTATGAATCCTTCTATTAGTTTTACCTTGACCCATTCCTATACGGAGACCGTTATAGAGATAGCACCGCGAACGGACTTTACTACGAGTTTTCAGATAGACTTTTATTTTGATGAGACGCCTAAGGATAATTTTCTACCTAAGATAGAGACTTTCTTTACGCGTATTCGCAACTACTTGCCTTTTCTTCGGGATTATTACTTTATCGTACGCACTCACAATTCCTTTCCTCATAGTAGTGGTATTGCTTCTTCTGCGAGTGGGATGGCAGCCTTAGCAATGTGTTTGATGAAGATAGAGCGCTTATTTGTTCCTGAGATGAGTGAGTTATATTTCTATGAAAAGGCGTCCTTTCTGGCGCGGTTAGGTTCAGGGAGTGCTTGCAGGAGTATTACCGGAAGCGTGGTAATCTGGGGAGAACATCCTGCGGTTGCCGATAGCTCCGATTTCTACGGAGTGCCTATAGGAGATGTACATGAGGTATTTGATACCTATCAGGATGCTATTTTGCTTATTGACAAGGGACAAAAGCCAGTGAGCAGTTCTATGGGGCACAGGCTTATGCAAGGGCATCCTTATGCAGAGGCTCGTTTTGTGCAGGCAAGGCAACATATAGCGCAACTTAAGGATATCCTACGTGAGGGAGACCTTCTTGCCTTTACCTCTTTAGTAGAGAGTGAGGCACTCTCCCTACATGCTATGATGATGACCTCCGACCCCTATTACTTGCTTATGCGTCCTAATACCTTAGCTGCTATAGAGCAGATATGGTACTACCGCATGAGCACCCAAGTGCCTGTATGCTTTACTTTGGATGCAGGAGCGAACATACACTTGCTTTATCCACATAGTTATCATAAAGAAGTAGAGAACTTTATTGAACAGACTCTTAGAAAATACTGCCAAGATGGAGAGGTGATCCATGACCAAGTGGGAAGTTAAGGTTTACGGTTAAGATAGAATTTGGATTGTGTGATAAAGGAACACAAAACCCTTCCTACCTTGATGAGGAAAATAAAAATAATTGGATTGCTATTGTGGAAAATAAGGGGCAAAAAAGAATTAATTTTATAGCGATTGATAATTGTATTGAAATCCTACGGGAAAAGGGTACAAAGGATAATAGTTGTGATGGAATGCTTTGCTATGAAACAAATGTTATTTTTGTAGAACTGAAAGATAGCAAGTTAAGAAATGCGAGTGATTTTATAAAAAAGGCGGCATTACAACTTAGAACTACCATAGAATATTTTAGAGAGAATTATAATTCAGCTAACTACAATATAAAATCAGCTTATATAGCCAATAAGAAAACAATACATCGGAACTATATTGAAAGAATGGAGCGTTTTGAAACAGAAACGGGGTGTATTTTGAGAATAGAGAACAGAATAAGAATACCCTCTTCTCCAAAATTTTAATAAATAATTTTTTGGTTTTTCAAGAAAAAGATGTAATTTTGTCGGACATAAAGATCTTAATTAATACAATAAACATTCATCCTTATGAAAAACCATTTGTTTATAGCAAGAAGAGCAGGGATTCTTCTTTTTTCAGTATTGGTGGCTCTTGGGCTTATGCTATGGCTTCCGTATGAGCCACAGACTAATAAGGGAATCGCCTTATTGGCATTGGTAGCCATTCTATGGCTTACCGAAGCGATACACATCACCATCACCGCTCTGATGGTGCCTATTCTGGCAATTGTATTGGGTTTGGTGGAGACCAAGCCAGCACTACAACACTTTGCCAATCCTACCATTTTTTTATTCTTTGGAGGCTTTGCCTTAGCCACAGCACTCAGTGTGCAGGGGTTGGATAAGTATATTGCCCACAAAGTACTTTCCCTGGCGGGAGGGAAGTTTTGGGTAGCCCTATTACTTTTGTTCTTGGTAACGGCGGGGCTTTCCATGGGGATCAGCAATACTGCAACGGCAGCTATGATGATTCCCTTGGGGATAGGCTTGCTTAAGAGCTTACCCTATCAAGAGAATAAACGCACCTATTGGTTTGTTATATTGGGGATTACGTATTCTTCCAGCATAGGAGGAATAGGTACCTTGGTAGGGAGTCCGCCTAATGCGATTGTCTCATCCAACTTAGGCATTACCTTCCAGCAATGGCTATGGTATGGAATGCCTGTGGTAGCGGGCTTGCTCCCTTTAGTGATTCTTGTATTGTACATCATCTTTCGTCCTAAGCTTTCGATTAAGATAGAGAAAACTGCTGAGGAACAACAACCCTTAACGGCAAAGCAATGGGGAGCCATTATTATCTTCGTTCTTACCGCACTCTGTTGGATTTTCTCTACACAACTGAATCCTCTGATAGCCTCTATCTTTGGCATTGGTAAGATGGGGGATTTTGATAGTATCATTGCCTTGGTAGCTGCCGCTTTGGTATGTACCTTTGATGTAGTGAAGTGGAGACAGGTACAAGAGCATACGGATTGGGGAGTGCTCTTGCTTTTCGGAGGAGGGCTTACCCTTAGCGCTGTGCTGACCTCCTCAGGCGCAAGTAAGGCGATGGTGGATGCTATTGTGTTCTTGATAGAAGGACAACATTACTTCCTTATAGGCTTGTTGGTGGCAACATTTATCGTCTTTCTTACCGAATTCACTTCCAATACGGCGAGTGCGGCGCTGCTTGTCCCTATCTTTATTTCCATAGCAGAGGAGTTACAGATGAATCCTATAGGGCTGGCTATGATTATTGGGATAGGAGCCTCCTGTGCCTTTATGCTTCCTGTGGCTACCCCTCCTAATGCAATAGCCTTTGGTACAGGAAAGCTTCCGCAGCAGGTGATGCTCAAGGCAGGTTTTTGGCTCAATGTCATTAGTATACTCTTTATCTCCATCATAGGGTACTACTTTTGGCTTTGATGTGCTGGGGAGACTAAAAAAATATAAGGCTTATAAAACTTTTTACCTTTTACCTTTTACCTTTTATTTTATTTTTGTATTTTTGTGCGCACAAAAATTTAGGTAAGAAAAGCTATGGCGAACCTTAAAGAAATCCGTAACCGAATTAACTCCATTAACTCCACTATGCAGATAACCAGTGCTATGAAGATGGTCTCTGCAGCTAAGAGCAAGAAAGCACAGGAGGTAATTGCAGCGATGAAACCTTATGCTCAAACCTTGGAGGAGCTCTTAGTGTCCCTCAAGGATGCCGTAGGTACCCTCTCTGTATATCTGCCTCATGAAGAAGAGAAGAAGATACTCCTTGTGGCTATCACCTCCGATAGGGGCTTATGTGGAGCATTCAATTCGGTAGTTATCAAGCATACACTTTCTCTTTTGGAAGAGAACAAGGACAAAGAAGTTTCGCTAATAACCATAGGAAAGAAAGGAAATGATCTTCTTAAGAAAACGGATAAGGTGGTGCGTTTCTGTGAGGGTTTCTATGACCAATTAGATTTTCAGAAGGTAGCAACCCTTGCCAGTGAGCTTATACAAGCCTATATGAGTGGAGCGTATGACCGTATTGTCTTGGTGTATAATAGTTTTAAGAATGTAGCTACCCAGATACTTACTCAGGAAGTGCTTTTACCTTTGTCCCTTAAGGAGGAAGAGACAGCTTCCCCTACGAACTTTATCTATGAGCCTTCTGTCTCTCAGATTGTAGAGGAGCTTGTCCCTAAGAGTCTTAAGTTGCAGTTATACAAGGCAATTCGTGACTCCATTGCTGCTGAGCACGGGGCACGTATGACCGCTATGCACAAGGCGACTGATAATGCCAGCACTCTGCGAGATGAACTTACTCTTACTTATAATAAAGCCCGACAAACTGCTATTACCAATGAAATCCTTGAAATTGTCTCTGGAGCAGATGCTTTAGGGTAAAAGAAAAGTAAAAAACTATGAAAAGTAGGTTTAAGATAGGAGAACGAGTATGGATATCTCCTCAATTAAGAGGGAAAGATAAGTGGATACAGGGAAGTATTATGCTACAGAAGGAGATTTAAGAGTGCTTTTTAGGGCAATAGAAGCGCTTAAGAGGGTAACATAGTTTTGCTTATCTGTTAGAGATATCGGAGCTTTTAAGATAGAAGATTATTCTGATTTTACGCAGGAATTTCAAACCGTTTAAATAGTTAATCATTTGGAATGTAAGATATATAAAGGAACCATTATCGTGAATGGTTCTTTTGTTTTTCAGAGATTAGGAACTGATTTTGCCACTTTTGCCAAAGGGGCTTATAAGCATCTGGAACTGGACTATCCTAAGTTTTTTAAGATGGACAACCTCAGTAAGCTGGCATTCTTGGGGGTAGAATGCCTTTTAGGAGGACTTTCTCCTGAGCAGAAATCGGCAACTGCCTTGCTCTTTGCTAATCGTTCTGCGAGTTTGGATACTGACCTTAGGCACCAAGCCTCTATAGAGAATCCTAAGGAGTATTACCCCTCTCCGGCGGTGTTTGTCTATACCCTGCCTAATATCTGTCTGGGAGAAATAGCTATCCGTCACGGACTTAGGACGGAGAGCACCTTCTTTGTTTTTGATAGTTACCCCAAGGAATTCTTCAAAAGCTATAGTGAGTACCTACGTTCTAAGGGACTTGCCCAGAGGGTACTCTGTGCTTGGGTGGAGCTCTTGGGAGAAGAATATAACCTAATGATTAATGATTAATTTTTAATGATTAATGACTTTTTTCACCCACATACCCAGCTGTGAGCACTCGCTGGCTATATTTTTCGTTTTTCACTTCCCTGCTCGCACCAGCGAAGAGAACAATAACTAATGATTAATTTTTAATGATTAATGATTATTAGCAATTTTTCATTTTTCATTTTTCACTTTTCACTTAAATGAGATTACACCGAAACTTAGTGGATGCCGTAGTGGACGGCTTCATGCAGATAAATAACGAAGGGCTTTATGCCGATAAGGTGATTGAGCGGCTCCTCAAGCGGGATAAGCGTTGGGGAAGTAAGGATAGGGCTTTCATTGCTGAAACGCTCTATGAACTGGTACGATACTTACGACTCTATAGTGAGATAGCCACAGAGAAAGTTCCTTATACGGTGCAGAGTTCAAGGCGTGTTTTCGCCGTATGGGCAGTATTGCGAGGTATTTCTCTGCCAGAATGGTACTTTGAGGGGACTCCTGAGCGGCGCATTAAGGGACGTTTTGATGAACTTTCCCATGAGCGTAAGTATCGGGAGTCAGTTCCGGATTGGTTAGATACTTTAGGAGTAAGTGAACTTGGCGAGGAAGCCTGGAGTGCTGAACTTCATGCACTGAACCAGATAGCTCCTGTCGTACTGCGTGCCAATGCCTTAAAGACTACCCCTGAAGAACTCCAGAAGATTCTTTTAGCACAGGGATATGAGACAGAGCGCTTAAGAGGAATTCCCGATGCTTTGGTTCTTGCCAAGCGTGCGAATCTGTTCCTTACAGATGCTTTCAAACAGGGACTTTTTGAGCTACAGGACGCTTCTTCTCAACGTGTGGCACCCTTGCTTTTACAGGACTTGGATAAGGGAAAATCCCTGAAAATAGCCGACTGTTGTGCGGGAGCAGGAGGGAAGACCCTCCATTTGGCTGCTCTTATGCAAGGTAAAGGTAGGCTTGTGGCGATGGACCTCTACCCACAGAAGCTCCAAGAACTCTCACGCAGAGCTAAGCGCAATGGGGCTTTCAATATAGAGACCCGCCTTATTGAGCCTAAGTACCTTAAGCGTCATCGTGGCGCCTTTGATGCCGTACTTATTGATGCTCCTTGTTCAGGCTTGGGAGTGTTACGCCGTAACCCTGATGCCAAGTGGAAGCTCACCCCTGAATTCCTTGACCAGATACGCACTACCCAAAGGGAAATCCTCCAGCAGTACAGCTCCCTTGTAGGGGAAGGAGGTACCTTAGTCTATGCCACCTGCTCAGTGCTACCCAGCGAAAATCACTTACAGGTACAAGCCTTTTTGCAAAGTAGCAAAGGAAGTGATTTTTCTTTAGTAGAAGAGAGGATAATTTCCGCTACTGAAGGCTTTGACGGGTTCTATATAGCAAAAATGAAATTAAAAAAATAACGGTTTCTTCTTTAATAGAAACGCCTTCTAAGGGCAAACCAACTGCCTGCTCCGATGCATAACAGAAGAAGCCATAACCAGGCGAAGGGGAATGTTCGCCTTTGGATTATTTCCTTTGATTGACGATACTGCTGGGTGAGATGGTTATGATGGCGAACAAGGTTATTATGAAAGAGGTGCTCTCTCTTGCTTACCTGCCCAAGAGAGGCTTTCAGGTGGAGACTCCCCCCTTGTACAACAAGGGTAGTACCATTGTCCTGATGTAAGGTAGTTAGAAACAATGGCTTACTTTGTCCGGTACTATCTGTTTGGCTTTGTAATTCTAGATCAAGATGCTCCCATAAAAAGGAGAAGAAAGAGGTATCCCTCTTGAGGGTAATAAGTTCAGAGAGGCTATCCTTTTCGCTGCGCTTTACCTCTTGCAAATGTTTTCTATGCAAGGCTCTACAAGAGGTAAGGAACAAAAAGACTAAGATAAGTCCTATAAGGATATACCCCATACGATGGAAAAAAATCATGGGAAAGGAATTAGAGGAAGTGAAAAGTGAAAAATGAAAAGTGAAAAATTGCTAATAATCATTAATCATTAATCATTAAAAATTAGTTATTTTTCTTTATAGAAGGAATTGATACTGGTATACTTTGGGTTCTATCGCTTGGGCGAGGCGAGCAAGAGCTTAGCGTAGGGTAACGATGAGGCGATTATAGGTTTCGTCCTCGCTTTTGTTGTTCATTTTGCCTTTGTCATTACGTCCTTGAAAGTGTTCTCGGATGTCGTAGAGGGAGGCGTTGGCATTGGCGTTGGGCTGGGTGAAGTAGTATTGCCAGAGGGCTTTTCCTGCTTCAAACACTGCTTGTGCTTCGGGGGTGAATTGGAGAGGCTCTATAGGTACAAGAGCTGTATTTTGGTGTGGGTTTTCTTCACCTGCGAGGGTGAAGAGGTTGTGCTCTTCAGAGGCTTGCCCACCGAGCTTTCCTGCAATGAAATCGGTCATAAAGTGGGAGGTGAAGCGTGCAGGGGCATTGACTTCTTGCTCGGTAAAGGGTATCCAACAGTTAGTGCCTTCGGTACTACTGATGCGGTTTTGCCCGTGAAAGAGGGTGTAGGTAAGGCAGTTGGTTTGAAAGTCTTTATCTTCTTGCCAGCCGTCTTTTGGGTATAGGAATTGATCACGGTCGTTAAGCCACGTGGCGGGGATACAATGGCGAACGGCAAGGTATATACACGAAGGAATAAGGTTTTTAGGATTGATAAAAGTCCATCTATTAGGATGGTTTTTTATATCAGTAATTCGTATAAAGTTACTGTGCTGAAAATCACTTCCATATAGTCCTATAGATCCTATAATAGTTTTGTCTTTAAAATCCCTTGTATGGTATTTTTTGTACCAATCTGTAATAAAACTGTTTTCGGGATAAACATAAAATTCCTTAATATCTATTTTTTGTGCATCTGAGTTATAAATATCAAGATATTTTTTCAATGCTTTTTATACTGTTTAAATCCCATATCATAAATCCAATGGGAAATTGTCCTTTTACATTATCAAAAGTATCGGCAGGGCAAGCAAATCCTTTTTTAAAATCAACTAAGAAATGAGCTCTAAATTTGTAAAAATTAGGTCCTTGGACAATTTTCAAAGTTGAAAATTGTCCAATTTTACAATTAGGAATTTCTTTCTTTATTCGTATTAAGAATTGAGCAAAAAGTTCTTTGGTAGCAATACCTATATCTTCACCATATTCTTCTTGAATTTTAGTGAAAGATACTCCTCTTTTATTGATTCTTCCTTCTTCACTTGTTTTGTTTATAGCGACTTCAGCATAAGGTGGATTGATATAGATAATAAGTTTTTTGCGTTCTTGTTCATCGTTAAGAACTTCAAGGAGGTCGGCGGGGAGTTTTTCGCTGTTGAACTCGTCGTTTAGAAAGTCAAATTGGAAGATGTGGTTATCCAAAAGGGGGAGTGTGTTTGACAGGGCAAAGTCTTTCATTACTCTTACATCGGCATCATCAAGGGTGCTTGCCCAGATGTTGTGTTTATAAGAGAGCCCTGCCAATAGATTACCAGTGCCAGCGGCACAATCCCAGATATAATAATTTTCTTGCCAATCGTCTCCAAAGACTTCGGCTAAGTATTGCTGAGAGAGTTCTACCCACTGTGGAGGGGTGAAATAGGCGCCTTGTCGTTCGCGCATATCTTGTGAAACGAGCAGGTCGCGACGGTTGAGGATGTACTCCCAGTATTCTTCGCGTGGGGGGCGTTGGTAGTGATTCCAGAATTGGTGATATGCTTTTTGGTTATCAGAAAACCCGAGGGTTTTGAATACATCATCATCGTATTTATCTTTGAAGACTACCATACGATATTTGTTGTTTTCGAGCACTACTTTCAGATTTTCTTTTAGAGAATGGTTTTCTGAAGAGAGTAGGTCGGCAAGGTAGAAATCGGCATCTAAAATTTGGTCTTTTTTAGCTTCTTCCCAACGTGTAAATTGAATGGTTGGTTTGACTATTTGTAGCCATTTATTATAAATGGTGATGAAATTGTTTTTGGTGATTTGTATTTTGTTGGTACTTGTTTTCCCTATAACAAAATTTTCTTTGATGAAGGTGTGTAGTTCTTTGTCGTCGGTGCCGAATCGGAAGTGGTAAGCGTTGCGCTCAAGGATGTTTTTGACGCGATTGTACACTTGCTCGAACTCGGCGGTGTTGTGGTCGGAGGGGGTAACACTCCAATTGAAATCGTTTTGAGTGAATATATCTTGTACTTCCCAATAGGGGATAAAGGCGATGAGCTGGCTGTTGAATACGCCGAGGTAATTGGGAGGCAATAATCGCTCGAAGGTGCGTGCTTTGCCGATGGTAAGGACAAGCTGAGCGAGGGCTTTGTAGATATCAAAGTTAGCACGTTTGGCTTCTGCCCATAGGAAATAGTGTTTTTGCCCGAAGAAGGTTTCGGGGTGAGCGACGGCAAAATCAATGCGCTCGATGATGTCGGTATGGTTATAGGCGGCAAAATAGTCGTGTCCTACTTTATTTTTGAGTTCTTCTTCGAGGATGTTTTGATATTTCATTAGGATTGGGATGCTAATTCTCTTGTGCTTTTAACGAAAAGCACTTTTATTTTTTTCTCAAAGGGCAATTTAGGGAGCAAAGATACGAATTTAATGATTAATGACTCATGAAAGTCTTAAGGATTTTGATCAGTTTTTGGGCATAATTGGGGTCGGTGGCATAGCCAGCACGAGCGATTTCTTGCGCTAAGCGGAAGGGGTCGCTTTTGTATTTCATTGCTTGGCGATAGCGGGGATTTTTCATCAATAACTGGGCATGGGCAGTGAAAGAAGCCTCTGGAGTAGGGTACTTTACGAACCAATCGCGCACTACATAGCGATAAGTGCCATTGGGTAAGGCAGTAATGGAGAGCACCTGAGGGAAGGTAGCCTTACGGGTAGGGAGTATCTCTACGGTCTTTAATAACTGACGTGCATCGGCAGGGGTTGTGGCAGTGGCTTTGATGCCAAAGAACATATTGCCCGGAGCATGTGCCCCCCAGCCTGTTTCTAAGGCAGCTTGTGCTAAGATAAACAAATGGGATATGCCTGTTTTGCGTTCTGTGACAAGGGCAAAAGGACGGTATTTTTCTAAAAAAGAGAGCATTGGGAAAGGGAAAAGTGAATAGTGAAAAGTATAGTCAGCGAATAGTTAAAAGTAAACAGAGAAAAGTGAAAAATGAAGACGCGTGAGCGAGTATGTGGAGTGGTGAAAATCTTAGAAAATTATTTTTTAAGTATAATTTAGGCTTGTCTAAAATAAATTTATTGGTTAGTCTAAAAATATTTTATATATTTGCACTCATAAACGGATAACTTCTTAAAACTAGAAAATAATGAGTGATTATTGTATGTGCCACCTCCAGAGGTACTGGGAGGAGCTTACCTCTCTTTCTCAAGAGAGTTTTGAAAGGCAGGATTATGCCAATGCACTTGCTTATAGCAAGGAAGCACTATACAGGGCAGAGGTGCTTACCAGCCATTTAGAAGGTTGTTTGAGATTGCATATTCCTTTTGTGAGGATTTACACGGAGTCATGCTGTAATTTAGCCCTGCTATACAAGCAATTTGGAGAAACAAATCAAGCAAGAGCGCTACTAAGGCAAGCTATTACACATCTTATACAGCTAAGCCAACAAAGATCTCTTCCCAATGAGGTGCTGGAGACACAATTGCAGAGGCTTTGCCATGTTTTGAGTGAAAAATGAAAAATAGTTATTAATCATTAATCATTAAAAATTATTCTTTTCCTTGAGTTAAAAAGTTCAGGTAAAGAGTAGCGGCGTGTTGTCTTATCTGAGGGAGAGGGGTAAGGGTTTGCCTTGAGAGGGTAAAGGTAACCCCTTCCAAGTGGGAGGAGCGCAGGATGACCGCAATGGCTTCACAAAGGTTCCGCAGGCGAAGGCGTGGGGAGATGTATTGCTCTCCAAGTCTTCCCATTCGCACGCGCTTATCAGGCACATAGATGATAATCTGTGCCTCTCCTGTAAAGAAAGGCTGGGCAGGAGCGGGTGGAGTGGCTTTCTTTTGCTTATACAGGCATTGGGGGCACTGTAGGATGATATCCTCCAAAGAGGAGTCATCAGGACGGTCATTTCCCAGATAAATGCCTCCAGAGAGGTGTGTGCGCTCCTTCAGATGTGCTTGTGTAAGAAGCTGGTAGAGATGGGTTTCTATATTAAAAGTCATAATAAACGAAAAACAAATTAAGTGAAAAACGAAAAACGAAAAGTGAAAAATTTTTTATCCACATACCCAGCTGTGAGCACTCGCTGGCTATACTTTTAACTGTTCACTATTCACTGTTCACTGTTCACTGTTCACTGACTACGTCCACAGGCGGCAATGAAGCTGACCTTGGTCGTATTTTTGGACATTGGCTTGCAGACGAACCTCTGTTCCTTGAGCATCATTACAAACCATAATAGTGGTTCCTATAGGGATTTTAGGTGTTCCTTTTGGGAGATATACCACTGAGGCAAAGCGCCGAAAAGAGGCATTGGCACTTTGCACATGGTGATATAGGGTATTGGCAATGGGTACTTCCTGTCCCTTGCTATTAGCCTCCTCACGGCAGCGACACACGAAGGAAAGCGAAGGGGTGCTCTCGCTCCAAGTGCCGTCAGCCTGTTGTGAAGAAAAAGAGGAGGTACAGAGAAAAAGATAATGAGGGAAAAGCATAGTTAAGTTAAAAATGAAAAACGAAAAATGAAAAATTTTTCACCCACATACCCAGCTGTGAGCACTCGCTGGCTATACTTTTAACTGTTCACTATTCACTATTCACTTTATTTTCTACCACAGGTAGGATTTATTTCTCAGAGTGGGGGCATGGGAAGGAAATAGGACATTTTTCTCACCCAATTCATGGCAGAGAGCAGTGTAAAAGGCTTTAATCGCTTCCATATTCCATGACTGAGAATAACTTCCCTCGCTGACCTTCTGGGAGGCAGGAGCAAGCAATAGCGAAAAATGCTCATACATGGCACGATCACAGCGGTCTATTTCAATGGAGGTGTGAGGGGCAAGATGTGCCTTAAGCAAGACGAGCTCTACTTGCTCTGGGCTAAGCCCTAAGGGAGCTAAACAACGAGATAGATATTCTAAATTGGACATAACAAATTAAATGAAAAACGTAGTTAAGTGAAAAATGAAAAGTGAAAAACGAAAATTTTTTCACTATTCACCCACATACTCGCTCCCGCGACTTTACTATTCACTATTCACTATTCACTGTTCACTATTTAGTTGATTCTCCAAGAGGTGTTATCCACTTGCATAAGAGTAGAACGAGAGGCGAGATTCCAAGCGGGGAAGAGGTTAGCCACCGCTTCGGTTACCTCACGCACAGGGGATTCCTCAGAATATTTCTTGATAAGGGTGTGTCCGTGGAGTACCTTCAGGGCATTGGAGCCTTGCATTTTCAGGTCAATAGGGGCTTTCCAATAGGTGGCTCCCAGTACCTTGCTTTCGCTGAAGAGAATCACATTATCCGCAAAGGGATTGGACGTTTTAGCATTACCATTGGCTTGTTCAAGGGTAATTTCTTGATCAATGACGATAATCTGGAGTCCGCGATAGGTCTCGGTATGCTTGGCTAAATAAGCATTAACAGAGAGTAGGTCAGGAGTATCGGAAAGTCCTGTAAGGGAAAGGGAGTAGGAGGCACACTTCTTGATGACTTCCTCTTGGGAGGAGAACTTAAGGAAGGTATCAGCATTCATGAAGGCATACTTGTAGGTAACCCCATGTTTTTCCTTGCCAATCCTCAAGGCGCGAGGGATGTCCTTACTCAGAGGTTTCCCATTGGTGCCATTGTAAGGAGCTTCTACCCCAATTTTCTGTTCACTGGGAATTTGGTAATCCACATTATATTGGGAGACAACGGAAAAGTTGTTTTCAGGGGAGAGTACCACCTTTCCTAAGGAGATTTGTTGTAAGGCAATCCATTCGGCACGGGAAGCGATTCCTTGCCAGCAATACTGAGTATCATCTGCCCAGAACTCCACAAGGGTAGTAAGGTCTGCATTCTGAGCCGCCGCCGCAACCATAAGGTCGTATTCGGTGAGATCATCTTCATTTTTCTCCCGAGCAATGGAAATTTTAGGAATATCGCCCCCGATACGGGCTATCGCCTTGCGTACCTTCTTAGGAATAGAGGCACCGCGGGCAATGAGGTCTCCGGCAATTTTTAGTCCTGCTTGTGCTTGTAGCATACGCCAAGAAAGCAGAGAGGTTTCCCGCAAAGGGAATAAAGTAGGGTAGTAGTAATTCTCCAAACTATAAGAGCGTACTACCGCTTGTAAGTCGGTCTGGTTCAGACCAATCATAAGAGAAGTATTCATAATTAATGAAAAATGAAAAGTGAAAAGTGAAAAATGTAGCCAAGCCAATACTTAGAACTTGGAAAGTTGTGTGAGCGAACAGGAAAGTGAAAAATCTTACTCTTTACTTAAATAAAGAAGATTCCTCTGAGGTGTTCTTTGAAGGACTCAGGGATGGGAGGGATAAGCTCCTCACGGACAACACCGATGAGCGTTGCGGCACAGAAGAGATTACTCCTCTGAGGGACGATGAGCGTGGCAGAAACTAACGCACTGGGGGTTACCTTAGGAATCTTATCTTCTCCTTTGGAGGCAAATAGTGGGGTGTTCTTGCTCAGTTCTACAGAGATAGCTTCCTGAAGTACAAGCAGGTCATAAGCAGGATTGCTCTTATCTATGGACTTGATTTTCTTTCCGTTGGAGCTATCGGAAGCAATATAATCGCCAGGGAGGAAATGATGTCCTTTCCTTACCTGTAAGGAGGTCGCCGCTGAGGTTGCTTGTGCTGATAATTGGGCAGTTTTGCATACCGCATAGCGCCCTGCAGTGTCTTTACCAATAGGAGTCCCAGCCTTAAGATAGGCGCCACCTAAAACCTCTGAAGAGAGTGTTACGCCTCCGGGAATATCCGCAAGCAGATGAGAGAATGCACCTGTGATTGGCGCATCAGAAGAAAATGAAATGGAAAACATAATTAGTGAAAAATGAAAAATGAAAAGTGAAAAATGAAAAATAATAAATCTTTTGCTAGATTAAAGTTTTTTACCTCTTAGAGGAGGGTTTTCAGCTTGTTGTTGCTCAATGAAGAGGGTAACCGAAGGAGAGACGCCACTCTTGGGCTCACGAGCAAAGAGAGGGGCATGGTTCTGGGCGAGAGAGCGGTTACTTAAGGCTTGATTAGCGGAGAGAACATCGGATTGCTTACCGGAGAGATACTGAGAAAAATCCTCAGGGGAGGCAAAGTGCATACGGGAGAAATCCTTAAGGCTCTGCTGGCGAAAGGTGTCGTCCTGACAGGAGGAAAGCACCTGTTGTAATTGTTGTAACCGTTGTTGTTCATTCTGTTGTCTCTCGAAGTGGCTCAGGCGCTGCTCGAAGGCAGTAATGGCTTTGAGAACGGACTGCTCCACAAGTCGGGTAAGAGAGGCTGTGTTCTGTGAAGATACAGGAAAGGGAGCCACGGTAGGTACCTCGGAATTTTCCGTAAGGGAAGGCTGCTCCTTGGAGGGAATCTCAGTAGCTACTGGGGTAGGGGTGAGAAAGCTGCTAAGCTGTTCTAAGGTGAGCTTGCTTACTAAGGCTTGCACCTGATGCATATCTGGATGCTGGTCAGAGAGGCTTTGGGCAACTCCTTCCAATCGCTCAGGAGCTATAGAAGGAAATTTCTCACTCAAAAGGGTAAGGATGGTATCTTTCATGATAATGATTTGTTTAAAAAGAAGGAATTAATACAACACTAATGATTTTATTGACGCTGCAAAGGTACAACATTTTTGTAGCTATGTCAAGAAAAAAAGGATTGAGAAGTGTCCACCCCCCCTTAATAAGGGAAAAACGAAAAATGAAAAACGAAGTCACATGAGCGAGTATGTGGGTGAAAAATGAAAAATTCTTCACTATTCACTGTTCACTATTCATTTATAAGAGTTGCCATTGTTCTCGGGAGACCTGTATCTTCAGTCCTCCTTCGAGCCAAATAAAAGGTTTATTTATGCGAATGATGTAAGCACGATTGACGACTGTTTTTCGTGTATGAGCCACGAAGGTGGAGAGATGGTGTTCACTACAGAAGTGATGTATCTCCTCCCAAGTCTGTTTTAGGTGTATTTGTCCGCCGGATAAAGTATGGAGCACTTTCAGGCGAGGATTCTCCTCATCCTGCAGAAAACAGAGGATTTCATGAGGGAGAATACGTACTTGTTGTTTGAGGTAGTTTTCAATAAACACAGGGGCTTCCTGTTGTCCATCGGCGAGAGCTTCTGCCTCAAGGACATACTGCTGAAGGTGTTCGGTGAGGTTCTGGAAGATGGGCTTGACTAAGTACTTCTTTACCAAAGGAAATTCATTGAAAACCACTTGAGGAATCTCAGGATTTTCTCCTTGGTATCCGGTAAAGAAAATGATGTAAGGCGTGTAGTAAGTCTTCTTATGGATATGGCTAAGGATAGGATAGGCATTGCCTCCGCGTATACTCCAATCAGAGAAGATGAGGTCGGGCTTTTGTGCATCTATTAGGGCGATTGCCTCAGGCAGACTATCGGTAAAGGGAATCGGTTGCCATTGCAAGTAGCGTTGCATGCGAGCGGTGATATTCTTCCAGATGTTTCTATCGTCCTCTATGACAAGGTATTTATAAGTTGATTTTTTCATAATCAATGCCTTTTTTCAGTTGTATAATGGTGATGGTGCCTGGATATTGTTCATCGTTAGGATTCTTGTCCTCCATGGTAATGGTAATGGCATGGTCAAAGTGCTTATTAAGGATATTTAGAATGCGCTGCAGGGTCTTCAGTCCGGTACCATGTCGCTGCAAACCTGCATATTCCTTAGAGCGAGTTACTCCTACGCCGTTATCGCTGATGCTGATCCCGTAGGCAACAGGACGTTCCCAGAAAGCAATACGCAGAATCTGAGGAGGAGTGGAACGGTGCCGCAAGCCATGTAGAAGGGAGTTCTCCACAATCACCTGAAGCAAGCCCATAGGCAGCAGGAAATCATCAGGAATAGCCCCTGCATTTTCCACCTGTACCTGTAGGTTCGGCAGGAATATCTCCCGCTGAATGGCAATGGTGTTCTCCGTGAGCTTCCACTCTTGGGAGAAAGGAATGAAGGTGGTTTGTCCCTGTGAAAAATGATGTATAATGGAAATATTCTCCCCTATATAGGAGAGGATACGCTCGGCATGAGGCTTGTCATAGAGCTCTGCCCCTAAGCTATTGAGTGCATTGAGCATAAAATGGGGTCGGAATTGCTTGTTGAGGCTATTGAGTTTCAGGAGCATAATCTCCTTATCTTGCCTATCTATCTTGCGCATATTCCATATCATGTATAGCCCTGTAGCGGCAGGGATAAGCACAACTACCAACCAGAAGTAGGTATCCTGCCAGAAGTATTTCTTGATGTTCAGTGGGAACTCATAGCGGGTATAGGAGCCGTCGGCTTGGCACATCACCACCGAAAAGGTGTAGTTGCCAGGGGAAAGGTTCTGAAAGCGATATTCAGTATCCGAGAGGAGAACTCCTTGCTCTATAGGAGCTTTCTCGTTTTTGTCCTTAAGGGTCGCTACCAGAAAGCGGGGAAGGTTATCCTTGCTCTGATAGTGCAGGTGGATATCAAAGGAATTCTGGTTGG
Organism: Capnocytophaga sp. G2; assembly: GCF_035282625.1. Taxonomy (NCBI): domain Bacteria; kingdom Pseudomonadati; phylum Bacteroidota; class Flavobacteriia; order Flavobacteriales; family Flavobacteriaceae; genus Capnocytophaga; species Capnocytophaga sp. G2. Next base: position 95,725 of record NZ_JAYKBU010000005.1, read on the forward strand.
CTTCCAGCACAATGGGATCATCGGCACGACCCTTTACTTCGGCTTTGCCCGTACTGATGGAGATAGAGGGTTCCACTGGAAAGGAGGGTAGGGTAAGCCACTTGGCGATATCCCACTGGAAAAGCATATTGGAGGAGGCAAACCAAAGGCTGTTATCCCGCTCATCGGTCAGTACACAAGCACGCTCCAGAGGAGTCTCCAAGCCCATGACAAGGGGAGGTAAGTACTTGACCTTAGCCGGTTGTCCTTGGTGGAAACTCTTAAGGTCTACTAAGAAAATTTTGTTAGTAACCCCTACCACTAAGTAATCCTGCCATTGGTGCAAAAAGATGATAGGGCGATTGTTACCCAAGAGCAAGGGATGGCGTAGCAAGGCAAAATCACCCGCGGTTGCCTCCAGCGGATTGCCCTTTCCCTTCCAGAAGTAGAGCTGTCCCTTTTCACTGCCGAACCAGAGGGTTTTCTCCTTATCCATGAATAAGCAAGCCCCCCTAATGGGAAAATTATCCTTGTCGTAGTGGAGTGTATGGGCTTTGTCCTGCTCAGGAGCATAAATGCCCACCCCTTGCATGGATATCGTCCAGAGGTTTCCAAAGGGATCCTCGCAGATACTCTGGCATTGGGTTAAGGTCAAGCCTTGCCGATGGTCAATGAGCTTCCAGGGAATTCGTCTGTCCTGAAGGTCTTGCACCGCCTTGTAAGCGATGCCATATCCTTGAGCACAACTGTAGAGAATGTCCTTTTGGCTTACATAGTTATGGAGGGAGAGTAGGGTATCATTGACCCTTACAAACTTATGTTCATTTTCAAAGAGGTATAACCCCTTATGATAAGTGTTGAGCAGCACCTTTTTGCCTATGACGGTTCCCCCATAGTTTATCTGTAGGCTTCTAAGAGAACTCTCATGGGTACCTTTGTCATCTACAGTGGAGAAGCCACCATTAGCGGAACCTACCCATATTTTCCCCTCTGGGGTCTGGACAATGGTGCGCAGCCCATCGCTATTGGTACCATTGTATAGGCGGGGATAGCAGCGCAAAAAGGTAAAAAGCCTTGAGAGCTGACCGTTGCCTGCTAAGTATAGGCTCTGGGATTCTGCTGAAAAAGCCTTATAGTAAGCTGATTTCAGTTCAGAAGTCCGTCCTATAGGTTTCCCCTCCTGAGCCAAATCATATACAGTAAGCCCATTACCATCCGTGTAGAGGTAGTAACGTCCCGGATTCCTAACCTCGGTTTTGCTTGGTGGAAGCAGGCGGGTGGTCTTCCCATAGCTGTAATGAAAAAGCCCCTCATGTTCCTCATCGGTGAAGTAGAAATCATCTAAGGAGTTGAAATATTGGGCAGTGAAAAAGAAAGGATAATCCCTCTGAGGTGCCTTATCCTCCAAAGGCTTCAGAGAGGTGCCCGTACTGTGATAGGAGAGCAGATATGCCTTGCCCTTCACCTCCACCGTGTACAGGGGGGTACTGCTCTTGAGCTCCTCATGAAAGTGGTGACCATCCCAGCGGATGAGCTTATACTGCTGCCCAGAAGGAGAAATGGCAGTGAAGTAAACCTTCTTATTGATAAGGAAAAACTGCGTATAGTGTGCCCCTGTAAAGCCCACTTGCGTGGATTGTAAGGATTGCCGATCACCTCCCGTGTATAGGCTTCGGTCAAAACCATAGAACAACTGCCCTCCCACTGAGTATTTTCTCTGGAAAGTACCCACATTCTCCCCTTTGAAAAGCTCTTCTACCTCAAGGTTATGCAGAGCACAGAGCTGGTCTTTCTCGGCAGAGAAGAGCACAGCACCATCGGTGTCCACCTCTATAGGAGCATTCATCTCATAGAAGTCCTGACCTATGGTATAGCGGTTGTAAGGCAATACCCGATGTTCCCAAATGGGTAAAGACTGTGAAAAAGACAGGTGAAAAGAAAAAAGTAGAACCCCGTAAGGAAAAAGCCTACTAAAACAGTACAGCAAAGGCACCTTAAGCCTGCCCGCATTGTCCTTCCAATACAGACCTCTATCCATGAAAGACTTAAAACGCCGTGTACTCATAACTGCTTCTTACTTTGGGGCAAAATTAAGAAAAAAAAGTAAAAAGATAAAAAATAACTAATGATTAATTTTTAATGATGAATGATGAATAACTATTTTTCGTTTTTTGTTTTCCGTTTTTCGCTATTCATTTTCCTGCTCGCTCATGCGACTTTATTTTTCACTTTTCGTTTTTTACTTTTGACAGTAATTTACGGAAAGGGGCATTGTATTTGATTTCACTCCGACAGGTAGCAATCAGGCGAGTGATGCTTCTTGGGGAACGATGTAGCAGCAAGGCTATCTCCTTACGAGTAAGCCCTTTCTCTTTGCATAAGTATACAAAGAGCAATCGCGCATGAACATGCTTAAGTGAGCGCTTATCAGGCAGATAAGCCTCAAAAGATAGACCGGTGGCTTGTGCTACCACAGCAGCGATCTCAGTAGTTACAAACATAGTTAATGATTAATTTTTAAAGATGAATGATGAATAACTCTATTTTTCGTTTTTCATTTTTCACTATTCATTTTTCACCCACATACTCAGCTGTGAGCACTCGCTGGCTATACTTTTCATTTTTCACTATTCACTATTCACTTTTCACTTTTTCCCCTTCATTGTTTAAGAAAGTTTTTTTCTCAAAGAGATATTTTAGAGCGACTTCTTGCTTAAGGGAGAGCTCTTGGGTCTGTGGGGTGGAGAAGGCAAAGCGGTACTTGTAGGCATGTTGCCGGAGGCGCTCCTCACAAAAGCGCTTTTTAAGGAGTGCTTTCTCCTCAGGGGAGAACTCCTCTACATAGCCTCTTTTTTGCAAACCTTCAAAAAGCCATGCGGAAAAGAAGGGGAGCGTACCTTCCTTTAAGTACTGCTCCCGTGCCTCTTTAACACAGTTTAGGAAATGTTCATCACTCAAGGGCGCTTTCTCTTCTGTAGGCTTCTCTTTGTGAATAGGTAGTTGGTGAGTCATACGTGTCTGTTGTAACCATTGGCAATATTTCTGTAGTACCTGACTAATGTAAGGGGCATTGATCAGGTTGTAATGAGGGGTAGGCACCCCCAGAGCACTGTAACGCTCCAGCTGAAAAGCCTTATAGAGCTCCTCAAGGGAGAGAAAAGAAAAGCGTGTGAGTACTAAGGTAATGATGTCCTCCTTGTTAAGGGTATCTATATTCCCCTTGATCCCCAGAAGGGTAGTATGTTGTACGATAATCATACCAATACCTGCACGGGCGGTTACTTCCGCTATCTGGCGGATGGGGGTGAAGTCCACCACCTTTCGGGCAAAGCCCACCTCTGAGGTCTCCTTACCAACCTTGGAGATTTGCTCTAAGAGTCTCTGCGGTTTGTCGTCCTGCAACGTAAGGACTTGTGTTGGTGCTGGTTGTGTTGAAGTAGGTAGGGTTGAGTATGTTTCCATTTTGGTCAATTGTAATAGGTTCTTTTCTATTTAGTGAAGGGTGGCTTAGGGTCTCTAACCAACTTGCCTCAAAGCCTTTCCATTGTTTTTGGACGATGAGCTTGAGGATGGTGTTTTTCTCCTGTTGGGTGAGCTGTACCTGCTCAAGGAAGAGCTCAAAGGCATGCTCACTGTTAATGGCTTTCTTTGCTTTGCGTATCTTGAGCCATTCGTCAACAAGGTCGGGGGCGAATCCCTCTGCAAGCATAGCCGCCCTGAAATCAAAGGACGTCTCCTTCTTTTGAGCTTCTTTTTCTTTTTGGGCGGAAATTTTTTCTTTTTCTTTTTTTTCCTCTTCCGAAGAGTCATTTAAGGGAGCTTCTAAAAAAGAATTTTCTTTTTGAAAAAAATTTTCTGGAGAAACACACTCTTTTTTTTGTTTCTTTTTTTCTAAAAAAGAAAGAGAATCATTGATATTGTCATTTATATTTATATTGACATAATCATTGATATTGTCATTATTATTTTCATTTACGTTATCATTATTATTCTCATTTACATCATCATTGGCATTTACATTAAGCGAGGAATTTTTAGCAGAGCGATTTGTTTCATCGCTGGGCGATTTTTTTTGTTCTTGAGCGATATTTTCCGCTTCTTCTAAGGAGAGCTTTCCTGAGAGTACCTCTTGGTAGAGTTCTTTATGCCATCTCTTTAGGTTGCCCATACGACCTTTTTCTTGGTTGGTTATTTTTGCCTGCTGGTATTTTTTCATATCTCTATCCAGTGCCTGCCTGATGAATCCGAAAGCAATGTTAGCCATGGGAGAGAGCGAATGTACCTCGCCCTTAATGGCGTATCGGGTGATGGCTTGGTAGATTTCCAATTGGATTTCCTGAGGGAGCTCATCAATGACATTGAGCCAGTCCACATAAAAAATGAAAGAATCTCTTTTCATCTGCATACGATTTAATTATCAATAAGAAACATTTTACAATATATTTGTATTATTTGACTACAAAAATACATCTTTTTTGCAGTAATGTCAAGTCTAATTACTACTAAATTATTGTTAAAAATAAAAGGTAAAAAACGAATTAAGTGAAAAACGAAAAGTGAAAAACGAAAAATGAAAAACGAAAAATGAAAAATTCTTCACTATTCACTTTTCACCCACATACTCGCTCCCGCGACTTTACTATTCACTATTCACTGTTCACTATTCACTGTTCACTGTTCACTATTCACTATTCACTGTTCACTATTCACTATTCACTGTTCACTATTCACTATTCACTATTCACTGTTCACTATTCACTATTCACTGTTCACTATTCACTATTCACTATTCACTATTCACTATTCACTATTCACTATTCACTGTTCACTTTTCATAACTGCTTGGTATTTTGTGTTTAACAAATAAGGAGTCTTAAGTCAGAATATATTTTTGTGGAACAACTAATTTCTTGAAAAGAATTTATATAAAAGTAATGATTAAGCTAAAAAAATATTTTTTTGATACTAAAAATATTAAATATTTATTAAAGTACTGCGAATTATTAAAAATAAGTTGTTATTTTGCACTCGGAACAAATTAAATAAATATGAGAAAAAGAACGATCACTTTTGTAGCTTTCACAATAATTACTTCTCTGGTAGGATGTAATACTCAAAGCGATGATGGTGTGGGTGAAAAACCAAGACCCAGCACTGAGAGTAGTATCTATTTTCGTGAAGGTGCTGCACATACTATACACATGGTAGAGAAAGAAGAACGTACCGTCCTTATTGATGGTGCTACAGATGCTTTTACTTTTACCGAAACTTCAGGAGAAGGAATCACTGTGAGTAAGCTCACCGCCCCTGCACGCTTGAAAATAAAGGCTAAATCTGTTGGAACATATCCGATACTTCTTGCCGAAGGATCTAAAAAAGCTACTCTAAATGTAGTGGTAAACGAGCGTGATACAGGTTGGAAAAACGGAATCTTCACAATAGAAGATATTGATGGAGATAAAACCGAAGAGAAATCCACAGGATATGTGGAAATTGAACTTCCTGCAGGTACTTACACTTATGATAGTAACTCTCTATTGCCAGAGAATGCACATGACCGCGTACAAGTACAAGTAATAGGAGAGAAAATAAGAGTAACGGCACTGAATCATTATGATGAAAATACGCCCATTACTTTTAAGGTTAAGAACCAAAAAAATCAGGAACGCACGGTAGTGATTAAAAGAGTTACTAAATTCTGGAGAACGGAAAGTAACGGCTATTTTCTTGTAGCCCTCTCCAATCCTATTTATGTAACTAAGCGTAGCTTTGATGAACGTAGGACTCCTCCTAAAGTGCCTTATACAGTCAAGAGTGTTTATAATGGTGAAGGTAGTAGTTCTGTACAACAAGAGCTTTTGTGGAATAATCCTAAAATTACGAAGATAGACTTGAATAACATGGAAACAATCCAAACTTCATCTTTCATGAATTCTTCTAACCTGGAAACAATCATAGCGGGTAAGGTAACTACAATAGAACGTGATGCTCTTAAAGGAACAAAAATAAAAAAACTTGTTCTTCCTGAAATAACAAAAATATATGGAGGAATTCCCTCTACACTACAATATCTTACTTTAGGTAAAAAATTTACCTATATGTATGACAACTCTCTTAGTGGTACAGAGAATTCACTAATGGAACTTCGTATTGAGGTAACTACACCGGGACAAATAACATATTTTCCTCCCTATGAAGATCCTAACTATAAAATTATAGGAGAAAATAATACAGCAAAATTGCTGGTGCCCAAGCAAGCCCTTGAGGATTATAAAATACGTTTCCCTTGGATTACAACCCTTTTCAAAGGAGGTGTGGAGGGCTATGAATAATGTTGTTTAATAATAAAAAGACTGAAATGTACAAGATAAAATATATCCTTATTGCCCTTGTGGTGATATTTAGTAGCAGAATATTATCTGCACAAGATAATTATCGTCCTTGGCTTATTGGCGCAGGTGTCAGTACGGTTGATATGCGTGTACCTACCGATTTCACAGGTATGGTAAAGGATTGGTTTGGTTACCCAGATATGAATGTAGGCTTCCGTTTGGCAGCATCCCGATACCTAAGAAAAGGGATTACTACAGAGGTAGGATTTGCTTATGCCTCTATTACTCGCGATGAAAATTACTTTCGTGGAGAGGCAAGTACTAAAGTGACTGGAAAATCATTTTTTGGAGCGGATGTGCGTGCTCGCTATCATCTGAATCGCCTCTGGGAAGGACTCCCTTGGCTTGATCCTTATCCACAATTGGGACTGGGCATCTCCTCTATAGAAGGTAAAACCAAAGTAAACTTTATTGCAGGAGTGGGAGCGAATTTCTGGTTCACGGATGTGATAGGAGCAAATGTACAAACCAGCTATCATCCTTCTCTCAAAGGTGGAATAGGAAGTGATTATTTTCAGTTGGGAGTAGGTGTGGTAGTTAAATTCCCTTTCAAAGCCCTTGAAGAACCCATTGTAGACCATGTAGAGCGTGAGAGATTGCCCAAAATAAAGAAAGAACGAAAGCGTATTACAAAGGCACGTCCGATTACCCGTGTGGAAACTCCCGAAGAACGTGAGGCTCGTACCATACGTGTAACTAAGGAAATTAATCTCTATGCGAAAACTATTCTTTTTGACCTTGATAAGGCTATTGTGAAAACCCAAGCAGAATTTATTCTGGATAATATTGCCAAAATTATGCAAGAGAATGAGGATTTTAATTTCGTCATAGAAGGACATACGGATAATACAGGAACACCAGAGCATAACTTGCAACTCTCTCAAGAACGTGCCGATGCCATTAGAGCCTATCTTGTTAATAAAGGAATCAATAAGAAACGCTTGGAAGCGAAAGGCTACGGACTCTCTCGCCCATTGGAAAGTAACGATACCGAACGCGGACGTGAAATAAATCGCCGTGTGGAAATAAATGTTATTCCTGATGAGCAACACGTAGAAAAAACATTATAAGATAAAATCTTTTCATAACATTATTGATTTTTTTGTTTAATGTGTTTGATTTCTGAAGCCCTTGGGGGATACTTCGGGGGCTTTTTTATAAAAATACAAGAGATCAACTTACAGAATCTCGCTTAATAAAAAAATGTTTTTTCGTAGAAAATAGAGTTTTTTTCATAATATTTTTTTTAATTGCTTTTTAATTGAGGAGTTTCAATTAAGTTAATTGTTAAACAAACAACTCCCAAAAACTCTTGGGAGTTGTTTTATTAAGATGAAAAGAAAGTGAATATTTTGATATAATTAAGTGTTTTTTCATAAATAAAGTGTTTTTATTGTTTTATTGTTTTATTGTAAGAGGCTCCTTTGAATAGGAGTCTTTTACTATCTAATCATTGGAAAAAAACAAATCATTAATATATAATAACTTAAAAAGAAAAAAAATGAAACATTATTTTATTTTAGTGCTAGTTGTATTAGCGGGAATTTTCACAGGTTGTTCTAAAAGCGACAGTGATAGTTCAAAAGGAGGGGTACTTACACCAGGTACGTATACCATAAAGGCAGTTATTACAGGAGGAGGTGTACTAAAGGATGGTAAAATGACCATTGATGTTGAATTAGGAAAAAAAGTAAGGGATTTGGATATTACTAATGATCCTGCACTGGCAAAAATGAATGGAAAAACAGAGTGGGAAGGAGATTATAAGATTGAAAGCTCTGTCCAAGTAACCATTCGTGCCATAAAACCTACGGAGAACTCTGTATTAACCCTTTATATTCTTAAAGGGAAAGATGTGGTCAGAAAGGATGAGTACAAAGGTAAAGGTAATCATGATGGACTGATAGGGCATATCAGTATCAGATTACAAAATTAAAAAGTAAAAAACGTAGTTAAGTGAAAAACGAAAAATGAAAAATTCTTAACTTTTAACTATTCACTTTTTTGGTATGATTTTTGTGATTTGTATAGTGAATTAATAAATCAATTAAGAATAATGAGTTATTAATCATTAATCATTAATTATTAATTATTGATCACTATGAATAGATTTTTTATAATAGGGTGGGGACTTCTTTTAGGAGCCTGCCAGCAGGCTCCTAAAGAGAAAGTTGCTTCGCTCCCTGAAGGAGAACAAGTCTCCTTGAGCGACCATTATGTCATTGAAGGAAAAGCACCCGTAAGGGAAGGAGCGAGGGTTTTCCTATATGAATATAAGAACAGAGCTTATCTGCCGGTGGACTCCACGGCACTTGATGAGCAAGGATACTTCCGCTTTGAAGGTAAGGCAGAAACGCCCTATATCTATGCCCTACGTCTCAATGGTACCGGAGGGCGGGCACATCTCTACTTAGAGAATACTCATATCTCCTTAGAACTCAATCCAGATTGGAACTTTAACTATCTCCATGCCAGCGAACAAGGACAGCTCTTTGAACGCTATAACCGTATGGCAGCTCACGATATGCTGGACTTACCTAAGGAAATTAAGGAGGCACCTGACTCTCCTGCACTGGCTTATTTCCTTGCCCGACGTGCTTCCCTTTATGAATATCCTGAACTTTTGCAGATGCGAAAAGCTCTTGACCCCTCTTTAAACACGAATCCCTATATACAGGAACTCGATGCCTTCATTGACCACCTGAGCAAGATACAACCGGGTATGGAGGCGCCTCAGGTAGACCTTCAGGATGCACAAGGCAGAAAGATTTCCCTGAGAGACTTCCGAGGAAAGAAGCTTCTGATTGACTTTTGGGCATCATGGTGCCCTGACTGCCGACAGGCAAGCCCTAAACTTGTACAACTCTACAAAACCTATAAAAACAAAGGAGTGGAATTCCTTAGTATCTCCTTAGATGACAACCTTGACCAGTGGCAAAAAGCTATCAAAAAAGATCAGCTGACTTGGTCTCAGGCATTAGCCAAAGGTGCTTGGAAGTCCGATGCTGCCACTACTTATGCCCTTCGTTGGATTCCTACCTCCTTCCTCTTGGATGAGAGAGGGTTCATTATAGCACGCTCCATACACGTGGAAGATTTGGAAAAAGAAATGAAAAAATAATGATTAATGGTTAGTGATTAATGATTATTTTTCACCCACATACTCGCTTATGCGACTTTACTGTTCACTTTTCATTTTTCATTGTTCACTTTTTTGGCACGGTTTTTGTACTTTACATAGTGAATTAACAAATCAATTGAGAATAATTAATTATTGGTTATTAATTATTGTTGATTACTAAAACGCAAAAAGATGAAAAAATTCGCATTAATGATAGTGGTTGCTATCGCAGGAATCACCCAAGGAGTCGCACAGAGTTTAGGGGCAAAGGCTGGGTATAATTATGCTTCCTTGAGTGGAAAAACTGTACAGGAATCGGATGTAAAAGCACTTAGTGGTTTCTATGGAGGACTCTTTCTAACCCTACCCTTAGGGGATGTACTCTCTATTCAGCCGGAACTGCTCTATTCACGTGAAGGAGCCAAATGGAAATATACCGCTGCAGGAGTAAGCTCCGAAAAACAGTTTAAGTTTGACTACCTTAATGTCCCTGTCATGGCACAGGTGAATCTCGGTCGCTTGACTCTTGAGGCAGGTCCTCAGTTTGGATTCCTAGTGGGTAAGCCGGAAGTGTCCTATGTAATAGGAAACCAGACTAGCTCCACCAAGGTGGAAAAGGATGCTTATGCTTCCTTTGACTTTGCTGTAGGTGCAGGACTCGCCTTGCATCTGACGGATCATCTGTTCCTCAATGCACGTTACACCCATTCCCTTACCAACGCCTTTGATAAGAACAATACCTCTTTGAGAAATGCTAACATCAGTCGGGATAATGATTTTAAGAACAGTGTACTCTCCTTCGGATTGGGAGTTAAGTTCTAAGGAGCAATCATTTCTATTGTAATTCATAGTGTTTTAATATTTGAAAAAGAAGTTACCTTATGTTTAAGGTAGCTTCTTCATTTTTTTTGAATTGTTGATAACTTTTTATTTTTCCTCTCTTTATCTTTTTCTTATTTTTGTACCTTTGCCTACAGTTATTAAGGCACTGATGTGGAGGTACCTAAAGGAATAATTATTATATTTTATTGGATTTTTTTCTTTATTTTTTTAATTATAAATTAAAAGTAAGGCTGCCTAATCTCACGAGGGATTGGGCAATCCTTTTTTAAGTGAAAAACAAATTAAATGAAAAACGAAAAGTGAAAAATGAAAAATTTTTACCCACATACTCGCTCACGCGACTTTACTGTTCACTGTTCACCCACATACCCAGCTGTGGGCACTCGCTGGCTATACTTTTAACCATTCACCCACATACTCGCTCACGCGACTTTACTGTTCACTGTTCATTTTTCACTGTTTTTTCCTTGAATGGATGAATCGTCTTTTTAAGCATACTATCATATATGGCTTAGCCACGGTGATGCCGCGGGTGTTGAACTTGGTGTTAACTCCCCTGCATACCAGTGCCCGCACCCTTACTCAGGCACAGTATGGGGTGTATCAGGGGCTTTTTGCCTATATGATTCTGGGCAATGTGCTGCTTACCTATGGCATGGAAACGGCTTTCTTCCGCTTTATGCACACTAACCAAGCTCCTGCCCGTGTATCGGCTACCTGCCTTACTTCCCTTACCTTAACTTCGGTAACTTTTTTGGTGTTGGGACTCCTTATCTCACCCTCCCTTGCCATTTGGTTAGACTATCCTCCTGCTTATATTCGTTATGCCGTGTGGATCCTTGCCTTAGATGCCCTGGTGGCGATCCCCTTCGCTTGGTACCGTAATGAGGGTAAGTCCCTTCATTACTCCCTTATCAAGGTGGGCAATGTTACGATTAATCTGGGACTGAATCTTCTATTTCTCCTTTATTTTCCCTTCTTGGAGAGTAGAGGCTATAGGCTGCCTCAAGGAGCTTTTATTCAGGATAAAACACAATATATTTTTATAGCCAACCTTATTGCCAGTTTGCTTACCTTTCTCTATATGCTTCCTCTCTACCGGAAGATAGGTTTTCTCTGGGATGTGGGGCTGTGGAAGCGCCTGTTCCGTTATGCCTTTCCGGTACTGATAGCCGGGATAGCCTTCTCCATTAATGAGGCTTTTGACCGTATTTTTATCCGTATGCTATATCCAGAGAATGAGGCAGATAGTGTGGTAGGGCTCTATGCAGGTTGTTATAAAATGGGCGTATTCATGACCCTTTTCATCACGGCTTATAAGCTGGGGGTGGAGCCCTTTTTCTTCTCTAAAGCAGGGGATAAGAATGCACCTGCCACCTACGCTAAAATTACCGAATATTTTGCCCTCTTTGCCGGTGGTATTCTCCTGTTCGTTTGTGTATATATTGACCAACTCAAGTGGTTGCTGATTCCTAATCGTGCCTATTGGGAAGGGCTCAAGATAGTGCCTTTCGTGCTCTTGGCAAATCTCTGTTTGGGACTCTATCACAGCATTTCGGTATGGTATAAGGTTACCGACCGCACGGCATGGGGTGCTTTCATCTCAGTCCTTGGAGGAGGAATTACGGTGGTAGCCAATCTCACGCTGATTCCCTTGTGGGGCTATATGGGAGCTGCTGTGGCTACTTTCCTTGCTTACGGAGGTATGATGGTCATCTCTTGGAGGATAGGACAAAAAAAATACCCAGTACCCTATCGCCTTAAGCGTATTCTGGGATTCTTAGGCTTGGCTACCCTCCTCTCCTTACTTTACTTCTATGTCTTTGATAGAAATGTACTGCTGGGAACGACCTTCTTCTTTATCTATATCAGTCTGGCAGTAAGGAAAGTGAAAAATTAATCATTAAAAATTAATCATTCATCATTATTTTTGTATCTTTGCCAAAGTTTTTTAAAACGAAAAACGTAGTTAAGTGAAAAACGAAAAACGAAAAGTGAAAAATTCTTCACTTTTAACTGTTCATTATTCACTATTCATTATTCACTATTCATTATTCACTATTCACTATTCACTGTTCACTTTTAACTTTTAACTATTCATTATTTATGAACGTTTTTATCATCAATCGCTCTGGGCATCCACTGCCCGCTTACCAAACCCCTCAATCGGCAGGGATGGACTTATGTGCTTTTCTCTCTGAGCCTATTACCCTTCATCCTATGGAGCGTAAGCTAATTCCCACAGGGCTCTATATGGAGCTCCCTGCTGGCTATGAGGCGCAAGTACGCCCACGTAGTGGCTTGGCGCTTAAGTATGGCATTACGGTGCTCAATACCCCTGGTACCATTGATGCCGACTATCGTGGGGAGATTCGTGTATTACTTATTAACCTCTCCCAAGAGGACTTCGTTATTCACGATGGCGATCGTATTGCGCAAATGGTCATCGCCAGTCACCAAACGGTAACCTTCACCCTTACTGAAGAGCTTTCACAAACCCAACGCGGTACAGGAGGCTACGGAAGCACCGGAAAATAATGTTTAACCGTTTCCTCGTGCAAAGGAGGATTTTCATAACATGAAAGTATACTCTCTTATAACCTTTTTTTTGCTCTTTGGTATGGCTTTGGCACAGGAGGAAGTCATTAAGGATACCCTTACAGGAGTTCCCTTGGAGCGTATGAGTCCTACGGATTTCCATAGTCGTAATGCCGATGTGGAGCGGGCTTTGGCAAGAATGTGGGAACTGGAACCACAAGACCAGCGCGGTACCTTCCACTTTGTGGATTACCTGCCTATGTATGTGATGCCCTTTCGCTATAATACCCGTCCTATTGAACAACCCATCAGCCTGAACCCTGACCGCCCCATCCCAGAAAGCCGCAATTACCAAAATGTAGAAGCCAAGTTTCAGGTGAGTCTTAAGGCAAAAATCCTACAGGATGCTTTTGGAAAAGGCGATGTATGGGTCGCCTTCACCGAACAAGCTTATTGGCAGATGTACAATGGTAAGCTCTCTCGCCCCTTCCGCGAACTCAACTATGAGCCTGAGCTTATCTTCACCTACCCCATGAACCTCTCGGCAGGTAATTTTAAGGTCAAAATGGCAGGACTCTCCATCAATCATCAGTCTAATGGTAAGGAGGCTGCCCTCTCCCGTAGCTGGAACCGCTTTATCCTCATGGGAGTATTCCAGTGGAATAGCGCCCTGATGAATGTCCGCCTGTGGGAGCGCTTCACTGAAAGAGCTAAAGAAGATGATAACCCAGAGATAGAAAACTATATAGGACGTATGGAGCTAGGAATCATATACCCCTTCCGAAAAAATGTATTCTCTCTGCGACTACGTAATAACTTGAACTTCAAAAATAATCGTGGATATCTGGAACTCGGTTGGATATATCCGCTGAGTCATGACCTGCGCATTCTCTTGCAGGCATCCCATGGATATGGAGACTCCCTCATTGACTATAATTATAAGCAGACCCTATTCGGCATAGGCTTTACCTTCTTAAGCCTCTAAGAATAATGATTAATGATTAATAACTTTTTTCACTTTTCACCCACATACTCGCTCACGCGACTTTACTTTTCACTTAACTACGTTTTTCACTGTTAAAAACAATTCTATTCCTACCGTTCGTGTAAAAATAAACACACTTCATGCCTGAAAAGCCACAAAACCCTTGACAATAGCGAAAAAAGCTATATCTTTGCACCAGAAATGAAAGAGATACAAAAGTTTATGATTGATTGAAAAATCAAAAAAAGTATTAGTTCTTTTTCACTCTGATAGATTTTTAATATAAGTGTTTAGATTTTTTTGCGTTTTTTATTTTGAACAGTAGGGACTAAGCACTTTGTCCATAGAAAAGGTGCTTAGTGCTTACTTGAAAAAAATAAGCCTACTCAGGGAAGTTTATCGCACTTTTTGATGTTTGAGAGAAGTATTTTTCATCATCTCTTATATAGTAATTAGATTTTTTGTGTTTTTATTTTAGAGCTGAGGATCTAAGCCTTTAGGCTTAGGCTTCACTCTCTGAAACAACAGGCAATCCTTGATTTAACCAAAAACCAATAATACCGACAGGCAGTAGGCACTTATGCTGCCCCTTTATGTTCTTAAATTTTGTTCTTTTGTGTATTGTAATAACAGGTCTTTCGTGATTTGAGACAGAAAAAAACTAAACAGACAAATCAATTATACAGATTATTTATAAAAGACTATTATCCTTAGAACTAAACTACTATATCTTTCACAAAAGAGAATCTTTAATAACTATTAAGTGCATTTTTTCATCTAAAGGAGCTTTATAGCTCCTTTTTCTTTTTCCGAGCGGAACCCTCCCTAATTAAAAAATAAATAAAAAGTTGGAAACTTTTTTTGTTTATTAAGTTTTTTACCTTATCTTTGCACCCGCTAATAAGCGAAAAACAAATTAAGTGAAAAACGAAAAGTGAAAAACGAAAAGTGAAAAACGAAAAATTTTTAACTGTTCACCCACATACCCAGCTGTGGGCACTCGCTGGCTATACTATTCACTGTTCAATGGTTTTTATATGAAAGAAGAAATTATCCCTAGAGCCTTAAAGTATTTTACGCAATATGGCTTCAAAACCTTTACCATGGATGACCTCTCTCATAACTTGGGGATCTCCAAGAAAACCCTTTATGAGCATTTCTCCTCCAAAAATGAATTGGTAGAAGCTTGCTTGGACTATGTCATTGAGGGTCCTTTCCAAGGAGTAGAGTCCTTCGTAGAAGGGGAGGGGTCTGTTATTGAGAACGTATTTCATAACCAAAAGCAAGTACAGAACTTCTTTAATATCAACTCTGCACGACCTATCTGGGAACTACAGAGGTACTTCCCAAAAGCTTATGAACGACTCAATAGTGAATCCATTAAATGTGACGAGCGCTTCTTGGATTTACTCTTAAAAAAAGGTTGGCAGGAAGGACTCTTCAGAGAGGAGATTAATGTCCCCTTCTTTAAGACCTTTTACATCGGTGTTCAGCACTTACGAAACCTTCTGGATACTTTTCCTGAACGTGATTTTGCCTTCTGGGAGACGATCTATACCCTCCTGGAGTATTTCTTTAGAATTGTCGTTAACGAAAAAGGACTTAAGGAACTCGAAAGAGTTCTTCAGAAAATAAAAAATAACCAATGATGAAGGATTAATAAATAACCTTCATTACTCATGATAATATATTTAAATTAAAAACAAATGAATAGATTCTTTATTGTCATAGTAACCATTTTCACCTGTGTAGCTTCCCTCTGGGGTCAACAGAGGGAGCTTACCCTCTCTCAAGCTATACAGTATGCCTTGCAGCACAAAGCCGATGCTCAGAAAGCACGTCTTGAGATTAAGAAGAGTGAATACAAAATCCAAGAGGTACGTGCTCATGCACTGCCCAACCTCTCCGCTACGGGCTCCCTTACCTATAATCCTAAGTTGCAGGCTACCTATATAGATGCCTCCACCTTTGCGATCCCTGGTATGCCTCCTCGTGAAGGTGTCCTTAAAATGGAGTTGGGACAGAAATGGTCTTCCTCAGCCGAACTTAAGCTCACCCAAATGCTCTTTAACCAAAGTGTGTTCATGGGACTTAAGGCAGCTCGTACTACCCGTGAGTTCTATATCCTTAACGAACAACTTACGCAGAACGATGTTATTGAGAAGGTGGCACAAGCCTATTGGCAGGTGTATCAGGCTCGCCAAGTGCTGGAGAACGTGCAGAGTAACCTATCCCTTACCGAGCAAACTGCTGAGGTGGTTAGGGGCTCCTTTGAGGCAGGACTGGCAAGGAAGATTGACTTAGATCGTGTAACCGTTACCCTCAATAACCTTAAATCTGCCCAACAGCAAGCCCTTAGCGGGGTGCAGCTCTCCGAACATGCCCTTAAGTACATGATTGGGATGCCCATCACTGAGCCTATAAACCTTCCTAAGGATGCCTTCAAGGCAACCTACCAGCTCGCTTTTGAAAAAGGAGATGCCTCAAAGCGTATCGAACTTCAGGTACTTGAAAAGCAAAAAGAACTCTTATCCCTCAATACCCGAGCCGAACAAGCAGGACTCTTTCCTACCCTCGCCCTAATGGGATCCTATGGATATCTAGGAATGGGACCTAAAATGCCCCTAATCTATGGAGAAAAAAATAAGGTATATTGGGCGGATTATTCCGCAATCTCTTTGGGACTAAGTATCCCTATCTTCTCAGGATTCGGAACCAAAGCCAAGATACACCAGGCGCTAATAGAAGTGGATGCCCTTAATGAAACTCTTAAGGATACACGCTTGGCTATGGATTTAGCTTATGAGAACGCACAAACACAGCTTACCAATAACCTCTTGACCATTGATACCCAAAAGGAAAATGTTAAGCTCGCTCAAGAGGTACTTACCAATACCCAGAATAACTATCACCAAGGATTGGCTTCCCTTAATGACTTGCTCGAGTCCGAACGTGCCCTCTCCGATGCTAAGAATAGCTATACCAATGCATTGCTCTCCTTCAAACTCGCCGAGATAGAACTGCTTAAAGCCAAAGGAGAACTAAGCACCCTCAAATAGTCATTCATCATTAATATTAGTCTATCTTTTCCGTGAGGAGTCTGAAGGTTTCCCGTGTGTTCTTGTGCTGATAAAGCACCTGGTACACGGCATCAAGGATAGGGGTATAGGCGGGTAGGGCTTGGCGTTGGTTAATCTTATAAGCATTCTCTACCGCATAGTACCCCTCGGCAACCATACTCATCTCCATAAAAGCGCTCTTGACCGAATAGCCCTTACCTATCATGTTGCCGAACATACGGTTACGGCTGAATGCCGAGTAGCCTGTAACCAGTAAGTCGCCTAAGTAAGCCGATTGGTTCACATCACGGGTGATGGGGTGTATAGCATCCACATAACGCTCCATCTCCCGTATGGCGTTGCTCATCAGTACACTCTGGAAGTTATCCCCATAGCCAAGTCCATGAGCAATCCCTGCAGCGATCGCATAGATATTCTTGAGCATTGCCCCATATTCTACCCCAATGATGTCCTCGCTGATTTTGGTACGTATGAAGGAACATCGCAGGGCAGAAGCCATTTCCTCCGCTTTTGTAAGGTCTTCACAGGCAACGGTAAGGTAGGAAAGCCGTTCTAAGGCAACTTCTTCCGCGTGGCAAGGTCCGGTGATAACCCCAATGTTCATCGGGTTCAGTCCATATTTCTCAATCAGATGCTCTCCCACCACCAAGCCCGTTTGAGGAACGATCCCCTTGATCGCCGAGAAGATAACCTTGTCCTTGAGCGATACCTCAAGGGCTTCCAGCTCCCCTACCAAGAAGGCGGAGGGAATTACCAGAATCACATAGTCCGCCTCATCCACCGCTTCATTAATCTGGTGTGTTAAATGAAGCTTATCGGTATGGAGCTCCACTGAGGAAAGGTAGTTAGGATTGTGCTTATATTGCTTAATGTGCTCTATGGCACGCTCATTGCGCATGTACCAAGTAACCTGTGGTAGGCTCTCGGTGAGGATTTTTACGATAGCCGTCGCCCAACTACCTCCCCCTAATACTGCATATTTTTTCATAAGTAAATAGCAATCATTAATATTGTTTCTTATTTCTATTCACCACTTTTACCACCCCCATAATCAGCACTCCCATTGCCACAAAGCTCAAGAGGGTTGCCCACCAATATCTGAGGAAAAGATCCTTGAGCACCACCGCAAAGACAATGCCAAAGAGCAGCAGTGTAGCCACCTCATTTGCCATACGTAGGCTTACCGAACGGTAGCGAACCTCTCCTTGCTGTAACTCCTTGAGGGTGCGCCATGTCCAGTAATGATAGAGAAGGAGCACTCCTACACCAAAGAGCTTAATGTGCATCCAGCCTTGAAATAAAAACATCCATTGCATCTCCCATAACAGGTATATTCCTGTGATGATCACAATCACTAAGGCGGGTATCGTGATGATGTTCCATAGGCGCTCCTCCATAAAACAATATTGGCGATGCAGCACCGCTCGCTCTGTCCCCTCCTTGCCCTTTAAGGCTTCTGTGTGGTAGATGAGCAACCTCACTATGTAGAACAATCCCGCAAAATAACTCACCACAAAGATGATATGTAATGACTTGATAATAAAATACATCTCTCTAATAATTAACAAATTAGTTCTTCTCTTTCACCTTTCTTTATAAGGATAAAGGATACTTTAGCATCCCTCCCCTCTTGGAGAGAGAAGCAAAATGCAAATATACAAAATATTTCTCACTTTCTTGCTGTTTTGCCTACAGAACGAACCCCTGATAAAAATAGTGATTAAAAAGGATTTCTATTTGCAAAAAAAACGTATATTTGTACCTATAAATCGCTGAAATGTTGTTCTTTACATATACTTTCACAGAATAAGAATAGTGAAATTGCCTCTATAAGCGGAATGATATACTAATATTTTAAAATTCTGTAGCAGAGACGTCCATATTTCATACAAATCGGGCTTTAATTATTAATTATATATATATGAGAAGAATGAATATTGCATTGCCTTTGGTAGCTATAGCCATCGCAATCACTTCCTGTCACACTACGAAGGAGGAAAAAACAACCCCTTTCAATCAAGACCAATTCCCTCCTGCTCCCGTAGCTGAGCAAATCCCTGAAACCTTTGAGAATTTCGGGGAAAAGCGCACCGACCCTTATTACTGGCTTAAGGACAAAACCAATCCTAAAGTCATAGAATACCTTAAAGCAGAAAATGCTTATACTGATACAGTAATGGCTTCTACCAAAAAACTGCAAGAGACCATCTATAATGAGATTCTCGGACGCATTAAGGAAGATGACCAAACTTATCCTACCTTTGACAATGGTTACTACTACTACAACCGTAGCGAAAAAGGAAAACAGTATCTTACCTATTGTCGCCGAAAAGGTTCCATGGAAGCCCCTGAAGAAGTCTTCTTTGATGTGAACCAGATGGCTGAAGGAAAAAATGCCTTCATCTTTGAAGGGTATTTCATTAGTCCAGATAATCAAAAAGCCGCTTATCTGTATAATGAAACAGGCTCCTATGCGGAATATACCTTGAAAGTCAGAGACCTTTCCACCGGTAGCGATATCAACTTCCGTGTGGAGGGAGTTGCTTCTGTGGCTTGGGCAAATGATAGCAAGACCCTCTTCTATAGTACTATTGATAAGTCCTTACGCTCCCACCAGATTCATCGTCAAGCATTGGATGCCCCTAACTCCGTGCTTCTTTACCAAGAGGATGATGCTCGTTTCTCTACTTATGTCTCTGCCGATAAGCTCAAAAGGCATATATGGGTGTTCAATGGAAGTTCCTCTACCTCTGAAACACGTTATCTCTCTGCAGATAACCCTACCCAGCCGCTGAAAGTCTTCTTGCCGCGTACCCAAGGAGTGGAATATGCCGTATACCCACATAAGGATTATTTCTTCCTTCGTTATAAGGATGATAAGCATCTCAATGGAGAAATGTACAAACTACCTTTGGTAGGATATACTGACCGTACTCTTTGGAAAGAGTTCCTTGCTCATGATCCCAACACACGTATTGAGGGAATTGATGTACTGAAGGATTATGTAGTGGTGTCCTTGCGCAAAAATGGGCTTACTCAGTTAGAAGCACTCCCTGTGGCAGAAGGGGAAAAACGCGTAGTCTCCTTCCCTGAACCTGTATACTCTGTCTCTTTGAAAGAAAATCCTATGTATGACTCCCCTTCTTTCCGCTATTCATACACTTCATTGAACCGTCCTACTACCCTTTATGAATATGAAATAGCTGAAGGAAAAAGCAACAAACTCAAAGAACAAGAGGTGCCCTCAGGATTCAATCCTGACGATTATACCGTGGAACGACTATGGGCTACCGCCCCTGATGGCGTGAAAGTCCCTATGGCAGTGGTGTACAAAAAAGGTCTTAAGCGAGACGGATCCGCCCCTGCACTCTTGTATTCTTATGGAAGCTATGGTAGTAACTCCAGAGTGTATTTCAGCACTTCCTATTATAGCCTTATTGACAGAGGATTTGTCTTTGCTATCGCTCAAATACGTGGAGGGAGTGACTTAGGGGAACAATGGTATGAAGATGGAAAGCTCCTCCATAAGAAAAATACCTTTACCGACTTTATTGCCTGCAGTGAGTTGCTTATCAATGACAAGTATACTTCTTCCGACAAGTTAGCTATCGCAGGAGGATCTGCAGGAGGCTTGCTCATGGGAGCCGTAACCAATATGCGCCCTGACCTATACCATACCGTGGTGGCACAGGTGCCTTTCGTGGATGTGGTAACTACCATGCTGGATGATACGCTCCCCCTTACCACCGGTGAATATGAGGAATGGGGAAATCCTAATGAGGAAGAATATTTCCGATATATGCTTTCCTACTCCCCTTATGATAACATTAAAGCACAAAACTACCCTAATATGCTCGTAACAGGCGGGCTTAATGACTCTCAAGTACTCTTCCATGAACCTGCTAAGTATGTAGCCAAGCTTCGCTCCCTTAAAACCGATAAGAATCTCTTGATCCTACACATGGACATGGATTCCGGACACGGAGGTGCCACAGGTCGCTACGGTAGAATTAAGGATACAGCCTTTGAATTCGCCTTTATCCTCAAATGTATAGGAATAGACAAATAAAAAACAAGTATCCAAAAACCAATAATGATAAAGGGTTTTAGCTGGCAAAGCTAAGACCCTTTTTAACTCATCCCTAATGGGATGCACCTTGTGTTTTTTAATCCGCTTAACAACTCCCCATGCAGAACATACCGCACAGGGATTTTTACTATTGTGCGACAACCTAATTGCCAATAGATAATCTTATTAACTGTTGCATGGTGGTGTCTATTTTTTCAGCAATACCCTTACTCTTTTCTAAATGGTATTCCTTCACGATAGGAGCAATGGGCTTATAACCTACCCATACTTTTTTATCTTGCTCATAAACAACGATTTTCAAGGGTAGCTCAATTCCCATAAAAGGTTCTTCCTGCATCAGAGCAGTCCCTACTTTAGGATTCCCTACGATAAGCAACGTTATAGGCGACAATTCTTCCCCTACCGCTTTAGCGGCTGCTTGGTGATCAATGGTAGCAAAAACAGTAATTCCCTTTTGTTCTAAGGTCTTCTTAAGCGTAGCTATTGTCTGCTCGGACGAATAGGAACTGAGAAAAGCAATATGCGTTATAGGACCTCCATATTTAGGCTGCGCCACCGCTAAGAGCGGAAATAATAATAAGCTAAATAAAAACTTCATATGACTCAATTATAAAATGAATGTTATCTCTATTAGGGTTTAGGGTAAATCTTGCTGGCAAAGAGGCTCCAAAAAGGGGCTTGCTTGTACTTCTCTACCGAAGCCTTAGGGACATAAATCTTCTCTAAAGGGACTGCTATAAACGGGTTGTTTACTAAGGTAGGCGGGTTTGTAGCATGGATAGTTACCGTTTTTAGCTTTTTACAATACCAAAAAGCATCGTACCCTATAGCCGTGAGTGTTGCAGGCAGGATCACACTTTCCATCTCTAAAGAACCCGAAATACCCACGGTCTCTATCTCTGTAAGTCCCGTATCTTCTAAGTGAAGGGTCTTTATATAATTCCAACTAATAGCTCCAAAGCCCAATTTGCTTATTTTATTAAAATGAATCTCTTCCAGATTATTGGAGGAAGAAAAAGCACGATCAGGCAGTACACGTATATTAGGAAGGGTTATTTTCTTAAGGTGAGTGTTGAAGAAAGCCTTTTCTCCAAAATCAACCATGGCTGCGGTGTTGAAGAGAACCTCACCACTAAGGTTAGCTTCTTCAAAGGCATTAGCTCCAATCTCTTTTAGGTTCTTAGGGAAAGTGATGGATTGTAAGTTCTTATGCTCCTTGAAAGCCCCCTGAGCAATCGTATTGACCTCCCGAAGCTCACTATCGGCTTGCATATCAAGCACTGTAGTATTAGGGTTCTTCCATTGGATGAGCGTACGCCCATCGCCACTAAGCTCATAATCCGCCGTGGAGCGATTAGGTTTCGCAGGGTTGGGGTGGTCGCTATTGCTTTTGGAACAACTTATAAGGGCGACTGCTATTGAGGTGAATAATAAAACTTTTCTCATTTTACAAAGAGGCTATTGCTATGGAATAACTTGAATATAATCGGCTAATGCCCTCCAGTAAGGATCTCTTTTATAAGTATCAATGAGATCCTCTGGCTTACTTGGTACATATATTTTAGGAAAGGTAGCTTTGGGAATACCTAAGAAAGGGTCTCCTTCAAAATAGGGAGGATAAAGAGCGAGAATGGTGAGGTGCTTTAAGGAAGTACAATGGGCAAAGGCTTTATCTCCTATAGGCTTTAAGTTCATCGTTACCGAGAGAAGCACCTTTTTTAAGCGTTGGCAATTAGCAAAAGCTTCTTTCCCTATTCCTTTTACACCTGCCTGAGTGAGATCCACTTGTTCAAGGGCTTCACAAGCGTAAAAAGCACCCTCCCCTATAAGCCCTGTCTCCTTAAAGGTAACTTCTTTCAAGTGCTTGCAATTGGCGAAAATGTGATTAGGTAATGCTTTTGTCTTGGGAAGTACCACCTCTCTAATCTTGGAATGATAAAAAGCCTTCTCCCCTAACACTACATTTGAATAAGAATTGAACAGGAGCGTTTCACTTAGGTCAGTCTCGGCAAAGGCTTCCGCTCCTATCTCTTTTAAATTGTCAGAGAAGGTTACCGCTCTAAGATGCTCACAGCCTTTGAAGGCACCTTCGCCAATGGTATTTACCTCTCGCAGTTTGCTATCGGCTTGCATATCTATGCGGGGGGTATTGCGGTTATTCCATCGGATGAGTGTAAGTCCATCGTCACTTAGCCGGTAGTCGCTTGCGGGAATATCACTATGGCTATCTTCCTTTCGGCAACTTGCCAATACCATAGCGATAAGGAGAAAGAAGAAGACTTTTTTCATCATAGTTGCATTTTAAGGATTCATAATACTACACTTTAACTTACCTCACTTGCCTGTCCTGTCTAATTCTTTTTCTTCAATGAAAAGGTTACTTGGTATTCCCTGCCATTTTCCTCTATGAGCACATAGCCCTCAGGCAGATGATTGGCTAAATATTCGTAATCATTCCCCTGTAAGGCAGAGGAACTTACGGCAATAGGGTAATATAACAAATTCTCTATTCTTAGCTGGGGGAATACAAGGGCTTTCACCTGAGCATCCTTTATTTCTTCGGTGAAAGTAACGAATACTTGTCTGGCAAGCCAGCTGGCATTCTTATCATAAAGCACAGCCTCTCTAACTTTTAGCCGTGAGGTGGGCGCAGTCGCTTTTTTCTCTATGGTAATCTCTTGCGAAAAAGGATCGGATTTTAGCCGAATCTGTGAGGAGAATACTACCTTATAAGTACCTGAAGGGACACTATCATCAATGGTAAAGGTGGCGGTGGTGCCTCTGTGATTGTAAGTCTCCAAGGTCGCTTTTACGGCTCCGTCCTTCATCAGGAGCAAACTACAATGTCGGTAATCCCCATTAGTACGACCAACACTCATATAAGTAAAGTTCTCTCCGGTAACCGTTAGCTCATCCCCCGTTTTTAGGGTAGTTGAGGAAAGTGTACGAATCACAGGAGCATGGGCTACGACTACTTCTATGCGTTCTTTTTCGCTATTTACAAAGGGAAGCACATATTCTTTCCCTTGACCTTTGATAACAAAATCAAAGTCCTTGCCCCCATTCAGTGGAGTGGAAGGGGTATCAAACATTAAGAAATGAACATTATAAGAGGAAGCAGAAGTAACCACAAGGGGATAGTCCTGCCCATTCTTTCTTAGGTAATACGTATATTTTGCTAGGGATTCTTCTTTGGCGTAGATCAAAGCGTTAAACTTCTGTAGAGAAGTAGTTGCTAATACGGTAACAGGTCCTTCAAAAAGATTAATATCTAAGACTCTCAAAGCAGGAATGCTACTATCCAAGACAAAGGATCCACTTGTAACTTCTTCTTTATCAAAAGTGGCTTCAAGGTGGTATTCTCCATTCTTGTAAGTAGCGGGTAAGGCTACATCTATACGTCTTTCTTTTTTGTCTATCTTTTGTACTTTTAGCGGGTAAGTAATGGTACGGTCATTGCGGTTGACCAATTTCACTTTGATTTGTTCTTTCTTAACCGGCAGGGTATTAGTATTGAAAGAAATTATCTCACCACCTGCTTTGCCTTTGGTGGCCTCTTGTGGGATAGGCTCTATCTCTATAGGTACCTGTGGTTGCTCGGTTTTCTCTACCGTTACCATTACTTTATAGGTTTTGGTACTCTTATCTTCGGCGGTTACCGTGTAGCGGACTTCCTTAGAGAAATTTTGTGCTACTCCTGTATTGGGGTTTATTGTGGCACCCTTGGAAAGGGTAATAGTGGGGATGAGGGCGGTAACGTCCGTGTCCTCAGGAAGTTCAGTGGTGATAGTCGTACCGCTGATTTTAGCGGTATAGGGCTTGTCCGCTACAGTGATGACAAACGAAAGAATGTCTTTCTCACTGCTTTTGGGGAGCACCTCGGAGTCATCTTTCTTGCATGCCATAGCAAGGAATAAGAAGCATAAAGCATAAATTTTTTTCATTACAAGTGAATTTTTAGAATGTTTTTGTTTGAAAGTGCAAAAATAGTAAATAATTACGAATGTTGGATAATGAATGATAAGATTAACAAACCTCTTTCAGCCATTAATCACTTTTCACTTTTCACCCACATACCCAGCTGTGAGTACTCGCTGGCTATACTATTCATTTTTCATTTTTCACTATTCATTTTTCACTTTCCACCCACATACCCAGCTGTGAGTACTCGCTGGCTATACTATTCATTTTTCATTTTTCACTATTCATTTTTCACTTATTAGGGGGGTGGACACTTCTCCATCCTTTTTTTCTTGACATAGCTACAAGAAAGTTGTATCTTTGCATCGTCATTAGAACAAAGTATAAGTCTTTCATTAATCACTTTTCATTTTTCATTAATCACTATTCACTATTCATTTTTCACTTTCCACCCACATACCCAGCTGTGAGCACTCGCTGGCTATACTATTCATTTTTCATTTTTCACTTTTATGAACGCTCTTGCTTTAGACCTCCTTTGGGAAATTGCGCGGGGTGAACCCAAGCAACAGGACAACAAAATTGTATACCCTTCACCACGTGAACAAATCGCCGCACTTTCCTTCCTTGCCAAGATAGAAGGCTGGGATGTCCCCGAAAAAAAGACTCCTGAACCCATAATCCCCGACTTTTCCGCTCTTAGTGAAGAGAAATGGGAGGCACTATTCTCTGCCTATCAGGCGCGTAAGCACTTGCTCTCCTTTACCGCTTTTACCTTCCCTTCTTTTACGCCAGCTCCCTTTCATGAACGTTATTACCAGCTCCTGACGGATTTTGCCTTTGGAAAAGTTAAGAAACTCATGATTTTTATGCCCCCTCAGCATGGCAAAAGTGAAGGAGCTACACGCCGACTGCCACCCTTCTTGCTCGGACGTAATCCTGAACTGAAAATTGCCATTACCTCCTATAATACTACCAAAGCACGTAAGTTCAACCGAGAAATACAGCGTATTATGGATGACCCTACCTATCATCAACTCTTCCCAAAAACCATCCTTGCCTCCCGTAATATGTCCACTACCTACCTGCGCAATGCCGATGAGTGTGAGGTCGTCTCCCACCAAGGAGGCTTCAAAACACTCGGGGTAGGTGGAGCTCTCACAGGGGAACCCGTGGATGTGCTTATCTTAGACGACCTCTATAAGGATGCCCTCTCCGCCTGGTCTCCTATTGTCAGGGAACATGTTGCCGACTGGTACGATACGGTTGCCTCCACCCGACTGCACAATAACAGTCAACAACTTATCGTATTCACACGTTGGCATCCCGATGACCTCGCCGGAAGACTCCTCTCCCACGAAGGTACCTACCACCCAAAGGATAATCCGCAAGGTTGGCAGGTAGTACTATATCCCGCTATTAAGGTGGGGGCTCCTTCTCCCTTTGACCCACGTACACAAGGAGAACCGCTATGGGCGCAGCGCCATTCCTTGAATAAACTCCTCGCTACACGAGTTCGAAACCCACAGGTTTTTGAAAGCCTTTACCAGCAAAACCCACAACCTCAAGAAGGGCTTATGTATGAGTCCTTTAACGAATATACGGACCTGCCCAATGATCCCTTGGCAATCACCAAGGCTTATGTGGATACTGCCGATACCGGTAGCGACTACCTCTGTGCTATTATCTATAAGGAAACTCCTCAAGCGAACTATCTCTTGGATATTCTCTATACGCAGGAACCTATGGAGTATACCGAACAAGCACTTGCCTCCCTGCTTACCCGCTATCAAGTGCAGGAGTGTATCATTGAAAGTAATAATGGCGGACGTGTCTTCGCCCGCAATGTGCAGGCACGTGCACTTAAGCAGGGAAATGACCTTACCCACTTCCGTACCTGTTACCAAACACAGAACAAGGCTACTCGTATCTTTACCTATTCCGCCGCAGTACAGCACCTAACCCTTATGCCTCAAGGATGGAGAGAACGCTTCCCTGCCTTTGCCAAAGCCATCACCTCCTACCTCAAAGCCGATACGAACCCCCATGATGATGCCCCAGATGCGCTTACTGGAACCATAGAACATCGTAAAACCTTTAAGAAAAATAACCTCGCCGCACTCTTCAATAGATAAAAAGTAAAGGATTAATTTTTAATGATTAATAACTGTTTTTCACCCACATACCCAGCTGTGAGCACTCGCTGGCTATACTTTTCATTTTTCACTTAATTCCTGCTCACTCACACAACTTCCCAAGCTCCAAGTATTCGCTTGACTACATTTTTCACTTTTCATTTTTCACTTAACTATGTTTTCATTTCTTCTTTCTCTTCCTGCCAATCAGGCAATAAAGATATTACAGCGAGGGCGCATCACTCCTTTACCGGACACTAAAAAGGCACAGAAGGCTCTTAACCCTGCTCTCCATGCCGTTAACAATCCTGCCCTACGTCGGGATAAGCTTGTCCATACCGATTCAGGCGAACACTTAGAGAAGGTTGCCCGTATTGCCCTGCCCCTGCAGGAGCTCATCATCAAGCGAGCAGTAGCTTTTCTCTTTGGTGAACCTGTAACTTACCTCGCCTCCCCACAGGATGATACTCAAAAGCAGATGCTCTCTACCATTGAGCATATCCTTACCCAAGCAAAGGAAAATAGTCTGAACCGCAGGATTGCCCGTGCAGTCTTCTCCTTTGGGGAATGTGCAGAACTGTGGTATCCTGAACCGCTGAAGGAACCTTCTTCTGCCTACGGATTCCCCTGCGCCTTCAAGCTCCGTTGTGCCCTCTTCTCGCCTGCCTTTGGGGATACTCTTTATCCTTATTTTAATCAGGTGGGTGATATGGTTGCCTTCTCTCGTGCCTATCGGGGTGAAAGGCTTCTCCCAGATCCTAATCTGCCTGCTGCCTTAGTGGATTACTTTGAAACTTATACCGCTGAAAATCACTACCTGTGGATGCGTGAAAGCGATACTTATCACCTGGTGGAAGGATATCCAAAACCCATCTCTATTGGAAAAATCCCCGTAGTGTACGCCGCCCAAGAACATCTGGAAACCGAACAAGTAGATCCGCTTATTGACCGACTTGAGCACCTGCTTTCTAACTTTGCCGAAACCAATGATTACCATGCCTCCCCTAAAATATTTGTTACAGGAACCATTAACGGATGGAGCCAAAAAGGGGAAGCCGGTGCGGTGATTGAAGGAGATAAGGATGCCTCCATGCAGTATATTTCTTGGCATAACGCTCCTGAATCTGTCAAACTGGAGATGGATACTCTCCTTAGAATGATATACACTCTCACCCAAACTCCCGATATCTCCTTTGACAATATGCGAGGAATGGGAAACCTCTCTGGAGTTGCCCTAAAGCTCCTCTTCCTTGACGCTCAGCTTAAGGTACAGGACAAAAGAGAAATCTTTGACCAATATCTCCTCAGGCGCATAAGCATCCTCAAAGCCTATCTTGCTCAGATGCATACCCCTTGGCGAAAGGCTCTTGCTTCCTTAGAGGTCATCCCTCAAATACATAACCTCCTAAACGAAAATAAATAAATCCTATTTTTCACTATTCACCCACATACTCGCTCACGCGACTTTACTTTTCACCCACATACCCAGCTGTGGGCTCTCGCTGGCTATACTTTTCATTTTTCACTTTTCACTTTTCACTTATTCTATGTTTTTCTTCGTTTCTTTAATTCTCCTTTTCTATTCTGGAGAAAAAATTGCCTTGCGTGATAGGCTGTATTATTTAGTAATCACCTTGGTACATAGTACGCCTCTGGTATTTGTAGGTTCTTATTTCTCTGCATGGTTACAGCTACATGAACCTTTTCTGTTGGGCATAGGGGTTGCCTTGTTTTTGAATATGGCAGTAGGGGCGCTCTATCATCTGCACCAACATTCCTTTAACCTCTGGCAGTTTCTCTATAAGAATGCTAAGATGATGGCAGTTATCTCTGTGGTTTATATCCTTTTGGCTTTGCTTAATGTCCCTTTAGCGAAAACAGCTAGTGGGGAACTCTTTGAAAGCACTATTGAACTGATGACCCTCCTCTATCCTGTGAGCAAGGCGATTAAGCATATTTTCATCCTCACTCATGGAAAGTATCCTCCTCAATGGATTATCAAGGCACTCTATAACTACGAAAAAGAAGGCAAACTCAAGGAGTTCTTTAATATGAATAACGAAAAAATGAAAGGCGAATAGCTATTCACTTTTCATTTTTCACTCACTCACATACTCGCTCACGTGACTTTATTATTCATCCACATACCCAGCTGTGGGCACTCGCTGGCTATACTCTTCATTTTTCACTATTCACTTAATTCCTGCTCGCTTACACAACTTCCCAAGCTCCAAGTATTCGCTTGGCTACATTTTTCACTATTCACTATTCATTTTTCATTATTATTTGTATCTTTGTTCTTTCAAAATATTTATAAAAATGAAACAATACATAATATATGTTGCAATACTGATAAGTAATATTATGATGGGACAAGATTATTTGGGAAGAAATAATTATAATTGCAGGGGTTGGCTGTATATACATAGCAGTGCAAACATTGCTGCAATGGAAATAGCAGAACTTCAGTGGAGAGAAAAATACAAGTCGGTAGATGTAAGTTTTTTAGAAGGGATTTATATTGTACAAAGTATTAAGACTTCTAAATACGGTTTGGTAGACCGTAATAACAAGGTTGTTGTTCCTCTGAGATATGAAGACTTAAGCACATTTGAATGTCCTTCGAATATTGCTTGGGCAAAGGAAAATGGCAAATGGGGGGCTATTAATTCTAAAGGAAAAATAGCAGTTCCTTTCGTGTATGATAATTTTAAAATTAGTTATGCCGATGGAAATCCTTTCTGTGTGCAACAAAACAATAAGTGGGGACGTGTAAATGAAAAAGGTGAAATCGTTACTCCTTTTCAGTATGATGAGGTAATCCTTACAGGATATATGACTACTTTCCTAAAAAAAGACCATAAAATGGGGAGGTATTAATGACAAAAGTGAAATGATACTCCCATTTGTTTATGACCAAGTAGAGGTAGCTGGACTTAGCGGTGTGTTTTTAAACAAAGATAATAAATGGGGAATGATGGATAGGAATAACCAACTTATTATTCCTGTTATGTATGACAACATCAAACTACTCAGTGAATACTGGCAAGGTACTATTTACTGTTTGGTTACCAAAGAAGGCAAAAAAGGTGTAGTAGATGATAATCATAAAGTAATTGTCCCTTTTGATACTTATGATAGTGTTTATGGTCCTTCTTATGATACTTTTATAGTAAGTCTACACAATAAAAAAGGTTTTTTTGATCACGAAGGGAAAGTTATTACGCCTGCCATATACGAAGAAGCTAAAGATTTTGATAGATCTCTTGCACAAGTAAAACGCAATGACAAATGGGGCTGTATCAACAAAGAAGGAAAAGAAGTAACTCCTTGTAAATATGATGCCATAAGTACTTGTTATGACCTTATAGCTGTACGTCTTAATGGCTATTGGGGATTCCTCAACTTGCAAGGGAAATTAATCGTACCTTGCCAATATGAACAGATAGATAAGTTTAATAGCGATCAAATAGGAGTAAAACGCAACGGCAAATGGGGAATGATAAACAAGCAAGGAGTATTAGTAACTCCTCACAAATATGATGACTCTATTTCAATTTTCAAAAAATGAAAAAATTTTTCCAAAAACAAGGTTCTATAAAGACAAAATGA
Organism: Capnocytophaga sp. G2; assembly: GCF_035282625.1. NCBI lineage: Bacteria > Pseudomonadati > Bacteroidota > Flavobacteriia > Flavobacteriales > Flavobacteriaceae > Capnocytophaga > Capnocytophaga sp. G2. The sequence continues at coordinate 126,421 of NZ_JAYKBU010000005.1, forward strand.
AGAGGTATTTAACTCAAGAGTAAAATAGGGCAGGTTATTTAGGATTTAAAAATGAATCGTCAAAGAGAGCCCCACGCTTTTCTCTTTATAATCGTAAGTGGGCAATAGCAGGCTTTGCCACTGTGGAAGGTCTTTTTCAGACTGTTTTTCTCTCTTTATAATCTTGGAAGTGTAAGGCAGTAGCAAGTAGGCTAGCTTAGCACTGAGGATTCCTATTCCTGCCCCTGCTACCACATCCGATGCCCAATGTCGGTTATTATAGATTCGCAACAGTCCCACCGAGGTTGCCACTATATACCCACTAATCCCTATCCAAGGGTCATAGTGTTTGTACTCCTGGTAGAGGATCTCCACCCCTGTGAAAACGGTCGCCGTATGTCCGGAAGGAAACGAGTTGTGGGTACTACGGTCTGGACGTAGTTGTCTGACAGAATACTTCAAGGAATTGACAAATATCGCCGTTAATGCGTAGGCGGTAGACCCTACTAACAAACGTGCTTTCAGATTATGATAAGGTCGCATCCCAAGGTTCGGAAAGGCAAATACACTTGCAATAGGCAGGTATTGCAAGTGATCATCTATACGGAGCTTACCCTTGATGTTATTGGTTACGTAGTGTTGGAGCTTGTGGTCAAAACGCGAATCTATGGAAAAAATACCCCGACCTATCAGTGCCATAGGAATGACTAATGACCAAGGATTTACATAAGGACGTCTCCTCAAAGGAGTCCCACATAGCCTTGCAGAGGAGGGCTTACTTGCCAAGGTAAGACTATCCGCAAAAGAATTCACTAAGGTATCCTGTTCCCTCAAGAACACCTTATCAGCCTCCTTGTTGCTTTGTACGAGGGATAGCGTATCCTTCTCTTGGGTAAGAAGAGTATCTTGTGGGATAGGGTAGGGAAGGGGCTGTTGTGACCAGCAAGGAAAAAAGGATAACAAAGTCAAGAGCGGAAGCCTAGGAATAAAGAAAAGAAAAATACGCATGGATAGTCTATAAGGAAGCCATAATAGGGACATATTCTGAAAACTACTAAGGTTAAGCGTGCAAATTTACAAAAAAAATAGGAATCTTAAATCGTTCATCTTTATTTTGTATCTTTGCAGCCCCAATAGTAAGTGAAAAATGAAAAATTTTTCACTTTTCACTTTTCATTTTATGAAGGATATCCGTGCTTTAAAGAAAGAAGAACTCCAAGCCTTTTTCCTCGCCCATGGAGAAAAAGCTTTCCGTGCTAGCCAAGTATATGAATGGCTCTGGACAAAAGGTGCCCATTCCTTTGACCAGATGACTAACCTCTCCAAAGAAACACGAACGCTGCTTGGGGAGCACTTTGTCATCAATCATATTAAGGTGGATACCATGCAGCGCAGTGAGGATGGCACCATTAAGAACGCTGTACGCCTCCATGACGGTCTCTATGTGGAATCCGTGCTTATCCCTACCGATACACGGATTACTGCCTGTATCTCCAGCCAAGTAGGTTGTAGCCTCAACTGTACTTTCTGTGCTACGGCACGGCTCAAGCGCATGCGTAACCTCTCTCCTGATGAGATTTTTGACCAAGTTCTCACCATTGATCAGCAAAGCCGCCTTTACTATGCACGTCCCTTGCGCAATATCGTATTTATGGGCATGGGGGAACCCCTGATGAACTATCCCAATGTGATCAAGGCTATCGAACGCATTACCTCTGAAAAAGAAGGTCTTGGTTTCTCCCCAAAGCGCATCACCGTCTCCACCTCTGGTATCTCCAAGCTCATCCGTAAAATGGCGGATGACAGGGTCAAGTTCAAGCTCGCTGTATCCCTACACTCCGCTATAGAACAAACACGCAACCGCATTATGCCCTGGACGGTTAATTTCCCCCTTACAGAACTCCGAGAGGCACTCCAGTACTGGTACCAGCATACCAAAAGCCGGATCACTTATGAGTATGTGGTCTGGAAAGGAGTTAATGATACCCTCAAGGACATAGAAGCCCTGGTCGCCTTCTGCCGTTTTGCTCCTTGTAAGGTGAACCTCATTGAGTATAACCCTATTGACGATGGAGCTTTCCTCCAAGCCGATGAAAAAATCCTATTATTATATAAAAAGAAATTAGAAGAAGCAGGAATCACTACCACTATCCGCTATTCACGGGGTAAGGACATCGATGCCGCCTGTGGACAGCTCGCTAATAAACAGTGAAAAATATTCAAAAATACAAAAAAATTACCTAACTTTGCATCGGTAAATTACATAATTAGGTAATCCATACAACAACGAATGGACAATATTAAAAAAGTAATCATGAATAAAATAGCAATCTTTAAAAAAGGAGTGCGAGAACTCCTTGTAGCAACTATAGCACTGGTAGGATGCTCTAAAAATGATAACACTACTCCTAACCCTATCCCTGATTCTCCTAAGGAAACAGCCCCCTATATCCAGTTGACTACTGCTCGAGAGAAAGGAAGCCAGATACAACTAACCATAGAGGCTCCCAAAGCCGATAAAAAAGATATTTGGATAGACCTTAATAATAATGGAGTGTATGACAATGGCATTGATGTACGCTTGAGTGCTGCTACAGCAAAATATACTCTTAAGGGAAGTACTCTGAGAGTCTATGGAAAACTAACCCTTTTCAATTGTAGTTACAATGAGGTTACCTCCTTGGAGGTAACTCACCATCCGCTTCTCGAAAGGTTAGATATGAGTCATAATAAAATCAAAGAGATAGACTTAAGCAAAAATACCGCCCTTACTTACTTGAAAGTTTCTGATTTACCTCTAACGGGTTTAGACCTTAGGGCTAATAAAAAACTAAAAGAGCTACGCTTTAACCGCACTCTCTCTGGAGAAAAACTAAAAAGATGTGTGAATACACTACACGAAAACGGAGGGGGAACCATTTATATGCACAAATCTATTACCGATAGCGAAAAAGAGCGTGCAACCATGCAAATCTTGAAGAAAAAGAAGTGGAGCATAGGCAATTGTGAATAACTTGATAAACTCGTACAAGGATGAATAATTAATTTTTCACTTTTCACTATTCACCCACATACCCAGCTGTGGGCACTCGCTGGCTATACTTTTCATTTTTCACTATTCACTTTTCATTTTTTACTAGTTCCAGCTTTTTTCCATCGAATACAGCGTAGGTGTAGTAGTGTATCCAGTCTCCTGTGTTGATGTAAGTGGCTCCTCCACCCAGGTCTATGGTCATGGGTAAGTGCCGATGTCCAAAGAGAAAATAGTCATAATGCTTCGTCTCAAGCTTGCGTTTGCAGTATTGTACCAGCCATTCTTTGTCCGCTCCTAAGAAGTGTATATCCTCAACCCCTGAGATAAGCTTATTCTCCACCGACAGGTATTGTCCCAATCGCACCCCTATATCGGGATGTAACCACCGAAAAAGCCACTTACAAAAAGGATTGGTAAATACTTTTTTCATTCGTTTGTACCCTTTATCGCCAGGTCCTAGCCCATCACCATGTCCTATGAGGAAAAGCTTGTCATGACAGCTTACCTCTATCGGATGCCGATATACAGGAATATCCAGTTCCTGCTCAAAATAATGATCCATCCATAAGTCATGGTTCCCTACAAAGAAATAGATGGGGATTCCACTATCCCTTAGCTGAGCTAGCTTGCCTAAAGTACGCACAAAACCTTTAGGGACAACGGTTTTATACTCAAACCAAAAGTCAAACAAATCCCCCAATAGGAAGATTGCCCCTGCATCTGTCTTGATCCTATCGAGCCATGCCACGAACTTTGCCTCTCGTGGACGACTCTCTTGGTAGGTAGGAGCTCCCAAATGATTATCGGAAGCAAAATAGATTTTCTTATCTTCAGCAAGAGGTAGGTGTAACATTTGATTTAATAATTTAATAAGGTAAAAGTTAAGAAAAAAACGCTTCTCGAGGGATCTCCCAGTTTTTCTTGGAAGGAGAAAGTAATAGGCGTTTAGGTGAATTCATAAAAAATAGAATAGGTTGGTTTTTATGAAGGATGGGGTATCTATGAAAAAAGAACTACCTTTCACAAAGTAGTCCTTTCCTAATTCATCAAACTCTAAATCTAATAGTGGTGCCTCCAGGAATCGAACCAGGGACACAAGGATTTTCAGTCCTTTGCTCTACCAACTGAGCTAAGGCACCATTGGTTTTAATTCGGGTGCAAAGGTAAAACTTTTTTTCTGCTCCCACAAGTGTTTTTCTAAAAAAATAAAAATATTTTCTCTTGAAAACTTACTACTTTGTAAACCAATATCTTATAAAAGTATTTTTTGTAATAAACAAAAATTTAACACCCTTAACATCCTTTTTCCTTGTATAACTCCTAAAAAAGTTAGATATTTGCAAGCCGTAATTTAGGTGGATAGTGAGTAGTGAATAGTCAAAGGTCACTTTTCACTTTTCATGATTTCATTTTTCACTTACAGAATGAGAATATACGTTGTTATTGCTTTATTTTTAACCTCTTTTGTCTATGCACAGAAGGGTACCAATTCCCCCTATTCTTATTATGGATTAGGAGTAAAACGATTTGATGGAAATACAGAAAATGCTCTTATGGGCGGAGTGGACGCCTATGTGGATAGTACACGTGTGGATGTCCGTAATCCAGCTTCTTTAGGAAAGCTTGCTCGTACTACCTTTGCCTTGGCAACTTCCTATGACTTCAGATCCATGAAAACAAGTACCTCCTCCTATAGTGAACGCACTTTCTTGTTGGATTACCTTAATCTTTCTTTCCCTATATATAAGCATTTAGGAGCTTCCATAGGTTTGCAGCCTTATACCTCAGTGGGCTATAGGGTTATCACCAATGAAGTAGTGGCAGGACAATCCCATTACTACGCCTTGGAAGGAAGTGGTGGGGTGAATCGTGCTTACTTAGCGGTAGGGTATCAGCCCATTAAAGGACTTCGTTTGGGAGTGAGCGGACATTTTAATTTCGGAAAGGCTACCTTAGAGAATCTCTACAGTTCCCCTGTACTATTGTATGTTACGCGTGAGGAAAGCCAATCTCTCTATCGGGGAGGAAGCCTTTCTCTAGGAGTTCAGTATGAGTACCCTCTCTCTAAGGAGTTTACACTCTTTGCAGGAGTACAATATATTCCCAAAGCCTCCTTACGCTCCATCAATACGCGTACCCTTACCTCCTTGCAGCCTACAGGCGGAAACTTTGTTATTAAGGATAGCCGAACAATGGATTTAGGGGATATGGCACGTACTTTCCTTACCCTCCCTTCTGAACTCTCTCTCTCTGCGGGAGTAGGCAAGGAAAGCCAATGGTTCATAGGAGCAAGCACTTCTTTTGTTGCCAGAAGCCAATATGCCAACCCCTTCGTTACTTCTTCTTTTGTTTCCTACAAGGATGGTTACCGTATAGGGGTGGGCGGATATTACTTGCCTAACAATAGTGCTTATACAAAATATTGGAAAAGAGTTACTTACCGTGCAGGATTTTATTATGAAAATACAGGAATCTCTCTAAGAGGGAAGGTAGTGAATGACTTTGGCATTACTTTTGGAGCAAGTCTCCCTATACAAGGATTTTCAAACATAACAGTAGGAGGTGTATGGGGTAGCAAAGGTGAAAAGTCCTTTCTTAAGGAAAACTATTTCATGTTGAAGGTTGCCCTTACCCTTAATGATAAATGGTTCCAAAAGTCCAGATATAACTAAATAGCATTACAATATAGAGAATGTGGTTTTTCTCTATAAATCCATGAAAGAATCATTATTTTTTATAACTTTGTCGCACCAAAGGATTACTTAATTATTAAAATTAAACGAATGAAAAAGATATTATTACTCTCAACCTTATCATTAGCAGTCTCCTCAGCCACCTATGCGCAAAAGGAGGATTGCCAGCTTAAAGCCTCTGTTTTCGTGGAAGCAGCTAAGGTGAAGAACTATAATGAAGCTTACCAGCCTTGGAAATTCGTCTATGAAACATGCCCTGAACTCTACCAATCTACCTTCCTCTATGGGGAGCGTATTCTTAAGGATAGAATTGCCAAAGGAACGGATAAGGCTAAGTATGTGAAGGATTTGCAGGAACTCTATCACAAGTTTCATCAGTATTTCCCTCAAAAATTCTCTGAGGCAGAGATGAACTCCCGATTAGCTTCTTTACTCATAGAACAGAACATGGGAACTAAGGAAGAACTCTTCTCCCTGTTGGACAAAACCTATAAGCTCAATAAGGATAGTTTTACCGATGATATGGCTATCTATCAGTACTTTGCTACAGTCCTTGACCTTAAGAACGAAGGAAAGAAAACCATGCAGGACGTTTTTGATGTCTATGATAATGTGTCTGAAATTATTGAAAATGAGAATGATAAGCTCTCTGTGGCCATGAACCAACTCCTTCCTAAGGAGGAGGCAAATACCCTTTCTGACAAGGAGAAAAAACAATTACAGGTAGCGCGTATTCGTATAGAGAACCTAAAGAGTATTTCTGAAAATGTGGATGCTAAGATTGGTCAACTTGCCGATTGCAAGAATCTTATTCCTCTTTATCAAAAGAACTATGAGGCTAATAAGAATGATACAGAATGGCTCCGCCGCGCTGCAGGGAGAATGTCCGATAAAGAATGTACTGCGGATCCACTCTTTGCCAAACTCGTTGAACGCCTTTATCAGCTGGCTCCTTCGGCTTCCTCTGCCTTATATTTGGGAATTATGAAGGAAAAACAAAAAAATACCTCCGAAGCGGTTAAGTACTTTAACCAAGCGGTGGATTTGGAAAAAGACCCTCTTAAGAAAGCTAATTATTTGGTTAAGATAGCCACTAAGTATTCGGGGAGTACTGCAGTAGGATATGCACAGAAGGCACTCTCTTTCAATCCTTCCAATGCCTCTGCTTACCAAGTGATTGCAAAGGCTTATGCATCTTCGGCGAACGAATGTGGAACCACCTCTTTTGAAAAAAGAGCCGTCTATTGGCTCGCTGCCAATACAGCCCGAAAGGGCGGACTTGAAAAACTCGCCGCTCATTATGAGAAACTGGCTCCTTCCCGTGCCGATATCTTTAAATCAGGATTGGCAGGCAAAACCATTACCTTTAAGTGCTGGATAGGACAGTCCGTTAAAGTCCCTCAACTTCAATGAATGATTGTGTTACTAAATTGATAATTGAGAACATTGTAAGGCTTTTTGTCCTTACAATGTTTTTCGCTTGTGAGGAGGACAAGCAGGTAACGCTACAGGGAATAGATAAAATTCCCAACGCTGAAACCCAAAACTTCCGACTCATTTATACCGATTCCACTAAGGTGAAGACAATCTTGGAAAGCTCTCTAAATAGAGATTTCTCCAATCAGAAATTCCCCTATACCGAATTCCCTCATGGACTTGTGCTTACCCTATTTGATGACCAACGGCATGAGAATATCATACAAGCTAAGTATGCTATCTATTACCTGCCTACTCAGCTGGTGGAACTCCGCGATAGTGTGCAACTGAATACTTATGATGGTAAGATCCTCAAAACCTCTCAACTCTTTTGGCAAGCCGAAAGCGAGTGGGTATTTACCGAAAAACCTTTTACTTATATTGATTCCCTACAGGGAAGTATCACCAAGGGAATCGGTATGGACTTTGACAAAAAGTTTTCACACCTGAAAGCTCACAAAATCACCGGTGTTATTCCTATCAAAGAATAAAAATCGGTTGCTTTTTATCCATATAATCGCCTGTGAAACATTATTTTTTATCTAAATACAATGTATTTCTCAATAATTGTTATACTCATTACCCTTTTACTCTCAGCCTTCTTCTCTGGCATGGAAATCGCTTATGTATCCTCTAACAAGGTGCAGCTGGAAATTGAAAAAAAAGAAGGAGGAATGATAGGAAATATCTTAGAGAAACTTACCCGTAAGCCCTCTAAGTTCATTGCCACCATGCTCGTGGGCAATAATATCACCTTGGTTATTTATGGGATTGAAATGGGAAAGGTCATTATAGGTTATCTACCTGAGAATTTCCATAATATTTTCTGGCAAACGGTACTCTCCACCCTGGTGATTGTCATCACAGGCGAATTCCTCCCAAAGGTCTTTTTCCAAATCTATACCAATACACTCTTGAAGGCATTAAGCCCAGTGGCTTACTTTTTCTATGTGATTTTCTCTCCTATATCGGATTTTGTCACCTGGATTTCTGATAATATCCTACGGGTCTTCTTCGGGACACAAGGGGATGTTACTCGCCTTACTTTCTCCAAAGAGGAACTGGAGAACTATATCTCAGAACAAATAGAAAATATGCCCGAGAATAAGGAAATGGATACCGAAGTGCAAATCTTCCAAAATGCCTTAGGATTCTCTCAGGTGAAAGCACGTGAGATTATGATCCCTCGTACGGAAATTGTCGCCGTGGATATTAACCAAAGTGTGGAGGAACTTAGGGACTTATTTGTCTCCTCTAATTATTCTAAGGTGCTTGTTTATCAGGAAAATATAGATGAAATCCTTGGGTATGTACATGCTTTTGACCTCTTTAAGAAGCCTAAGCAAATCCGCGATTTCCTTCGTCCCATTACCTTTGTCCCTGAAACTATTTATATCTCCAAAGTGCTGGATATGCTCACAAAAAAGCACCAGAGTATGGCGGTTATCTTTGATGAATACGGAGGAACCTCGGGGCTGATTACCCTTGAGGATATTGTGGAAGAACTCTTTGGGGAAATTGAAGATGAACATGACCAAAACCTACGAAAGGAAATTAAAATCTCTGATAAAGAATATGTATTCTCCGCACGCTTGGAGGTGGAATACCTTAATGAAAAATATAAGCTCTCTCTCCCTGAAAGTGAGAATTATGAAACCCTAGGAGGATTAGTGGTGGATATCTATGAGTCCATCCCTAAAAAGGATGAAGAAGTCTCCACCGAAAATTATCGCTTCTTAGTGGAGGAAGTGGCTGATAATAGGGTGATTACTGTAAGACTCTTTGTCCTATAACCACCATAGGGAAGGAGATGAAAAATATTTAAAGCAATCTTTTCTATTTTCCTAAAAAATTCGTAATTTCGCACCCCAAAATGTATCTAAGTGAAGCCGCATAAAGAGGGTAAGTGGAGTGAAAAATGAAGCGTAAATCCTTGAGCGGATCGCGATATTAACTATTAACTATTAACTTAATTATGGCCGTTCTTGAAAAAATCAGAAAACGAACCGTATTCCTAATCCTTGTTATCGGGTTAGCACTCTTTGCCTTTGTAATCTCAGGCATCTTTAGCCGAACTAAAACTCCTGATCAGTTGGTCATCGGAGAGGTTAATGGCGATAAAATATCCTATCTGGAATTCTCCTCTCAGGTGGAAAACACCCTCCGTAATATGGGAGGAAGCATCGGACAGGCTTATGTGGTCAATGCCCTCTGGCAACAAACCATACAAAGTAAAATCCTTGACCAACAGTTTGAAAAATTAGGAATCTCTGTCGGAAAGGACCAAATCCTATCTATTATCTCCAAAGTGCCTCAATATGCACAGAACCCCCAGTTTTTGGATGATAAAGGAGTATTCTCCCCAGCTAAGTTCGGACAAGTAATCGCTCAAATTAAGCAATCCAACCCTACGGTATACAAACAATGGCAACAAGAAGAAAAAAGCTACTTTGATACTGCCAAACGCGAAATATATCTTAGCCTTATCCGAGCAGGACTCGGTGTTACCCTAAAGGATGGAGAAGATGCCTATCACCAAGAAAATGATAAGGTAACTATTAAGTATGTAACACTCCCTTATAGCAGTATCCCTGATGAGCAAATTAAAATCTCTGATAACGAAATCCAAGACTATGTAAAGGCTCATAAGAAACAATATCAACAAAAGGATATGCGTAACCTGCAGTTCGTATTGGCTTCAGAGGTAGCCTCCCCAGAGGATAAAAAAGCTATTGAACAAGACCTCAAAGCTCTTAATAACCCACGTATCCTCTATAATAACCAAACTCAAAAAAGCGATACCCTTCCAGGGTTCTCTCAGGTACCCCTAAAGGATATTGCTGAGTTCGTTAATGAAAATTCCGATACCCCCTTCGATAGCCTATATGTGAGTAAGGACAAGCTCCCTGTGAACTTTGCCGATACCCTTTATAACCTTTCCATAGGGGAACTCTATGGACCTTATCAAGATGGAAATGCATATAAGTATACACGTATGCTCTCCAAAATCCCTAATGGAGAAGTTCGCGCTAGTCATATCCTAATCGCTTACCAAGGCTCTCTTCCTGGTAATGATGCCATTACCCGTACCAAAGAGGAAGCTAAGGCTAAAGCGGAAGGAATCCTCGCTCAAATTAAAGCAGGAGGGGACTATACTGCCCTCGCTCAAGCCAATTCCGATGATGCTTCCAATGCTCAGAATGGAGGAGACTTGGATTTCTTCTCTCGAGGAATGATGGTACAGCCTTTTAATGATTATGTATTCCATGCCAAAGTAGGGGATATAGGGCTGGTGGAAACTAACTTCGGATTTCATATTATTAAGATTACTGACCTTCGTGAAGGTGTGAAATTAGCTACCATTACACGTAATATAGAGCCTTCTGCAGCTACTCGTGATGCTGTATATACAAAGATTACCGAATTTGATGCACAAGCAATCAAAAACCCTAAGGAATTTGCTGCCCTCGCTCAAAAGGCAGGATATGATGTACTCCCTGCTAATAATCTCGAAGCCCTCGCTGAGGATATACCAGGATTGGGAGATAACCGCCCCTTGGTAAAATGGGCTTTTGAAAAAGATACCAAAGTGGGGGATGTACGACGCTTTGATATTAAGGATGGCTATATAGTAGCACAACTTACTAAAAAAATAGAAGCAGGATTAGCTTCCCCCTCTGAGGCACGTGCCCAAGTGGCTCCTATTCTCATCAAAGAGAAAAAGGCAAAACAACTTATAGAAAAAATGAAGGGATCTTCTTTAGAGCAAATAGCGCAAGCTGCAGGAGAAGCTAATAATATTCAGCAAGCAGAAGGAGTGTCCATTAAGAACCCTATTCTCCCTGGACAGGGTGCCGAAGGAAGTGTAGCAGGAGCAGCTCTCGTATTGCCTCTTAATAAGGTATCCAAACCTATTGTAGGAGACAATGGCGTATATGTGATTCAGGTAATCCAAAAGGATGTAGCTCCCGCACTCCCTAACTATAGTTCTTATATGGGAATATTAAGAAATCAAAAGCTTAACCGAGCTTCTCAAGACCTCTTCTCTGCTCTTGAGCAGACCGCTGAGATTAAGGATGATAGAGCAATGTATTATTGATAAAAATTCAAAGGTTAGAAATGAGGCTGTCCGAAAGGGTAGCCTCATATTTTTTACAAATGAAATAACTCCTTTCACTCTTTATGACACCGCTAATGACTCTCCTTAATACCACTATGGGTTAGACAAAGAAATTAACCATAGTATCTTCTCTCTTACTTCAATACATAATAATCTTAAATCAATTCTTCTGTTGATAAAAAAAGTGGGAAAAAGTGGAGGAAAGTGGGAAAAAGTTTGTACCTTTGGCGCAAAATATAAGTGCTATGATTCATTCTTTTGTAACATACCAATGCAAGGCAGATTCCAAGGGACGGGTAACTATCCCTGTGGGACTTAAAACCGTATTGGACAAAGCATTACAAGAGAATCTAATCCTTAAGCCTTCTATCTTTAAGCCCTGTATTGAGCTTTATCCACAAGGAGAATGGCAAGAGATTATGGAGAAAATGCGCACCAAGCTGAACCTTTTCTCCAAGCAACATCTGGACTATTTACGTAAATATACCGCAGGCGTGAAAGAAGCAGAAGTGGATGCAACAGGTCGCTTCCTTATCCCCAAACCCCTATGTGAGTTCGCCAAAATAGATAAAGAGGTGGTATTGGCACCGGCACTTAATTTTATTGAAATATGGGATAAAGAGCTATACGAACAGGAAATTAATAGTATAAGTGAGGAGGATTTCATGGCTCTTACCGAAAAAATTATGGGAGACGATGCAGGACAATAGCTATCATATACCAGTACTCCTCTCCCAGACTATAGAAGGACTTGCACTGAACCCTGAAGGTACCTACGTGGATGCTACCTTTGGAGGAGGCGGACATTCTCGGGCTATATTAGCACAACTATCACATAACGGGCGCCTTATAGCTTTTGACCAAGACCCTCAAGCACAAGGTAATATAATAGAGGATGAACGCTTTATGCTTATTCCTCAGAATTTCAGATATATAAAGCGTTTTTTGCGCTTCTATGGAGTAAGGCAAGTGGAGGGAGTATTAGCGGATTTTGGCGTGTCCTCCTATCAGTTTGATACTGCCCAGCGAGGCTTTTCCACTCGCTTTGAGGCTCCTTTGGATATGCGAATGAACCAGGAGCAACCCCTCTCAGCCTTTGAGGTAGTCAATACCTATACAGAGAGTGAGCTAAGTGAACTCCTCTATCGCTATGGAGAACTTAGAAATGCTAAACAAATAGCTAGAACCTTAATCGCTCAGCGACAAATAAGTCCCATAAGGACAACGATGGACTTGCGCAATGCAGTACAGGCTTTCCTCCCTAAAGGAAAGGAAAACAAGGTATTAGCACCACTGTACCAAGCCATCCGTATTGAAGTGAATCAGGAACTTGCCGCACTGGAGGAATTCCTCCTACAGTTGCCAGAGGTGGTCAAGCAAGGCGGACGTATCGCTCTTATCAGCTACCATTCTTTGGAAGATAGGCTCGTAAAACGCTTTATCCGTGATGGACAATGCTCAGGAGAACCACAGAAGGACTTCTATGGAAATACTTTTCCTCCTTTTGTGAAAATAGGAAAACCTATTGTACCTTCCCCCGAGGAGATTGCCCTAAATAACCGTGCACGTAGCGCTAAGTTACGTATCGCAGAAAGAACGGAAAACGTAAGTTCAGTAGCTAAGAATGAATCTCATGGATAACTGAGAGTTTTCTTTAGACAATAGAATTTGTAACTATATAAATGAATAAGGTAAAAGAAAAATTTGTTAAGATATTCAAGGCTGATTTCTTGGTAGGGGAGAACTCTCTAAGGAACTGGATAGCTATTATCTTTACAATCTTTCTTTGTATTGTAATGATTTATAGTGGGCATCTGATTGATCAAAAAGTACATACCATTGCCAAACTGGGGGAGGAGGTCAAGGAGTTGCGCAGTGAATTCGTGGATGTACGCTCCCGACTGCAGCGCATCAAGTTGGAATCAACCGTACTGAGTACCTTAAAGGATACTGGACTGAAGCAATCGCAAACCCCCCCTAATAAAATAAAGGTAATCATCAAGGAATGAATAAGGAAGCACAAGTACAGAAAGATAAAATGATGAACCTACGTACCATCTTGGTGGCGATAGGAATCACTATCTTTGCCTTAGCAATCCTTTACAAGCTGGTGAACCTCTATTTTAATGGAAAAAAATATGCCGACCTTATCGCTCAGAATACCATTAAAGAGTTTATCATAGAACCCAGTCGTGGCAATCTCTATTCCGATGATGGAAGCCTTCTGGCAACTTCGGTAACACGCTATGATATCCATTTTGATGCTGTGGCGCCAAGTAAGAATAATTTTGATAAGTATCTCAATCCCCTGTGCGATTCCTTATCGCATGCTTTCTCTCATTCAGCTTCTTATTATAAGGAAGCCTTTAAGAATGCTCGCAGGCTTAAGAATAAATATTTGCTTATCGCCAAAGGATTAGGATATGACCAATGCAGAAGAATTAAGAACTTTCCGCTCTTTAATAAGGGTGCCTATAAGGGCGGACTCATCGTGGAGGCACGTACCTCCCGAGAATATCCCTTAGGGGCAATTGCTCACCGTATTGTGGGCTATGACCGTAAGGATGACCAAGGAAATGTATTTAGAGTAGGACTAGAAGGCGCTTTCAGCAAATACCTCGCTGGAATTGAAGGACGACACCTTAAACAAAAAATAGCGCAAGGACAGTGGAAACCTATTGAGGATAGTGATGAAATAGAACCTAAGGATGGTTATGATGTCATCTCCACTATCAATATCAATATTCAGGATATTGCTCACCACGCTCTTTTAGCACAATTGGAAAAATATCAAGCCGACCATGGATGTGCCATCGTTATGGAAGTTGCCACAGGAGAAATCAAGGCTATATCCAACCTTGGTCGTAATCAGCAAGGAAAATATGCCGAACGCTTTAACTATGCCTTAGGTGAAATCTACGAACCAGGTTCCCTCTTTAAGACCATGTCCTTAGTAACCGCTATGGAAGAAGCTCATATTGATACTACCTATACTGTGGATACTCAAAAAGGGGTAATCTCTTTCTATGGAAAGGAAGTATGGGATTCCAACCGAAGAGGCTATGGAGTGATTAACCTCTCTAAAGCGATGCAGGTCTCCTCCAATACGGCAATTGTACAAATGGTACATGACCTCTTTGCTAAAGACCCTAAGAAATTCGTCGGTAGGCTGAACAAAATGCATCTGAACAGAAAGTTAGGATTACCCATCGTAGGAGAAGGTACCCCTTATCTGCCTCAGCCTAACCAAAAAGGATGGAGTGGAATCGCCCTTGAGTGGATGGCTTTTGGCTATGGGGTGGAAATGACCCCCTTACAAGTGCTTACTTTCTATAATGCTATTGCCAATGATGGAGTGATGCTTAAGCCTCGCATGATTCGTGAGGTGAAACAGTGGAACAAATCTGTAGAAAAATTTGACCTCGAAGTGCTCAATAGCAGTGTTTGCTCCCCACAAACAGCCTCCGTGGTCAAAAAAGTATTGGAAAATACCGTTAAGTATGGAACTGGAAAAAGCCTCTATTCGGAACATTTCTCTATGGCTGGAAAAACAGGTACCGCTCAAAAGGACTATAGTGATAAGTCAAAGCTCGCTTATGTCTCTTCCTTTGCCGGTTTCTTCCCTGCAGAGAATCCTAAGTATTCCTGTATTGTAGTCATCCACAACCCTGATAAAAGTATTGGGTACTATGGGGCAGATGTCTCCGGACCTGTATTCAAGAGTATTGCTCAAAAAATATATACAAGCTCCTTACTTATTGATACTATTGATGATATAGAACACCCTTCACCACAAGTGGAAAAAAGCTATCAACGCTATAACCAGATTATGGAAAAGTACAAAACAATTGTCCCCAATGTGGTAGGTATGGATGCAATGGATGCCATTGCTATCATGGAGAATTTAGGACTGAATGTAACCATCACAGGCAGAGGAAAGGTTAAGGGACAATCCATACCCGCAGGAGAACGCATCGGAGGACGTAAGTCTATTCACTTAACGCTGTTGTAATGGAAGGATATAGGTAGCAGATGGGTAACATGATAATAAATGAGTAACTTTGAAAACAATAAAACAATTATGTAAGGGAGTTAAGATACTCCAAATAGTAGGAAATGAAGAGGTAAATATTGAGAATATCACCCAAAATTCTCAAGAAATTACTACAGGAACACTCTTTTTTGCGATCAAAGGAGCGAATAGGGACGGACATACATTTATTCCAGAGGCAATTGAGAAGAAGGCGCGGGTAATTGTCTGTCAACAGCTCCCAGAAATATTGCCCAAAGAGGTTACTTTCCTAAAGGTAGCCGATAGTACCATAGCAATGGCTCAAATAGCAGCTAACTATTTTGACCATCCTTCCCAAAAGCTTAAGTTAGTAGGGGTAACAGGAACTAATGGAAAAACAACCATTGCCACCTTGTTATACCATCTCTTTAGGAATACAAAGCATAAAGTAGGACTCATTTCCACCATTGCTATTTACATCAATGAGCAGAAAATAGATACAAAAAATACCACCCCTGATGTGATTACCCTCAACAGAAGGATGCACCAAATGGTGGAGGAAGGAGTAACACATTGTTTTATGGAAGTAAGCTCACATGGTATCGCCATGCATCGCATTGAAGGGCTAAGCTTCGCAGGAGGAATCTTTACCAACTTAACCCAAGACCATTTGGACTTCCATAAGACTTTCGCCGAGTATCGCAATACGAAAAAAAAGTTCTTTGATACACTGAAAAAAGATGCCTTCGCTCTTACCAATATAGATGATAAGAACGGAAACTTTATGCTGCAGAACACCCAGGCACATAAGTATAGTTATGCGCTTAGAACCTATGCTGATTTCAAAGCTAATATCTTGGAAAATGCGTTCTCAGGCTTGGTCTTACGCATAGGACAACAGGAGATATGGACACACCTTATTGGGCAGTTCAATGCCTATAACCTCTTGGCAATCTATGCCACAGCGGTACTCCTTGGAATGGATAAGGAAGAGGTAGCAAAACAAATAAGTGAGCTAAAACCTGTCAGCGGGCGTTTCCAGTACTTTATATCGGCAAGTAACATCACAGTTATTGTGGATTATGCGCATACTCCTGATGCCCTACAGAATGTATTGGAAACTATAAAAAGCATCAAAACCCCTTCCCAACACCTCCTGACCTTAGTAGGTTGCGGGGGCAATCGCGATAAGGGAAAGCGCCCTATAATGGCAAATATCGCCACCACGATGAGCGATAAGGTGATCTTCACCTCTGATAATCCTCGCGAGGAAGATCCTCAGACAATTCTTAAGGAAATGGAAATAGGGGTGAATCCTGACCACCAGAGCAAGTATATGACCATTACCGATAGGCGACAGGCAATTAAGGTGGCTTGTAATCTTGCTCATGCAGGGGATATCATACTCTTGGCGGGTAAGGGACATGAAACCTACCAAGAGGTCAAAGGACATCGTTCTCACTTTGATGACTTAGAAGAAGCCAAATTAATAATGAAAAGTGAGTAATGATTAGTGAAAAATGAATAATGAAAAATGAATAATGAAAAAAGAGGGATATTATTAGATAAAAGTTATGCTTTTGCTGTTAGGATAGCAAAACTTGCAAAGTTTTTAAGGGAGAATAATGAATATGTATTGAATAGACAACTTTTAAGAAGTGGAACATCTATAGGTGCTTTAATAAGAGAGGCAGAATATGCACAGAGTCTTTCTGATTTTATTTCTAAACTCTCTATAGCTTTGAAAGAAGCTAATGAAACGAACTATTGGATTTCTCTTTTGTATGATACAGATTATTTGGATAAAAAGATGAAAGATAGTTTTGAGAAAGATTGTAATGAGATTATTGCTATATTGATTACATCTATAAAAACAAGTAAAACCAAAGTAAAAGGTAAGGCCTCATAAGCGAATGTGTGAGGAACTTTTCACTTTTCATTTTTCACTTGGATTATGCTTTATTATTTATTTGATTA